>JBOIBD010000262.1:0-2688 GCA_050739415.1 Gammaproteobacteria bacterium
CGCCCTTCGGTTTCTGCAGCAATCCCCACCAGTTGAACTTCGCGCCGTGTCTCCCGGGGAATTATTAAAATGGGCAATTGCCCACTGGCGACCGCAGCGCATACATGGATGTAGAAGCGGTAAATTAGATCTAGAATATACATAATGTATACATCATATATACATGTTTTTATTAAATATTTATATGATATTCCGATACAACCTTATTCTAATAATCCACCTATTTAAGTCAACTAGCAGCATGTATTTAAGGTAGATATGCCTAGCCATTCTCCGATTCAACTCAGCAATAAACTAACCCTTGGAGCTCATCTACCCGGAAAGGTAGTGTCCGGTTCCAATAAGACGGTTAACTATGGAACCCTGAATCATTCATGATCCGAGACACTACCCCTTTCCATCAAGGATCCTGGCAGTCAGAACCAAACAGATGGTGGCAGGAACTGCCGTGACCATATCAGTCTGCGGATGTGACTTTCTTCGTGAGCCATATAATTGTTGAATACCTTGTGGCAGATTGGTCAGAAATATCACGTCACCTCAATACTTAAGCCAATAAACAGATAATGGATCAAAAAAGAATAACGGGACGGATAATCGAAAGCGATTTTAAGCCTAGCTTGCTTTTGAGGAATCGTCACGTCCAGACGATTTTTCCCAACATCATCTATCCAGGTCCGCGTCTACATGTACTCCGTGAGCGGCTGGAACTACCGGATGGGGATTTCATAGACGTGGACTGGACTGCCCGTAAAACTGGCCCTATTGTCATCGTGCTGCACGGCCTGGAAGGCTCGATTAAATCCCATTATGCCGCCCGCATGATGCGTAAGCTGGACGAACTGGGCTTTCGTGGTGCGCTGCCGTATTTTAGGGGTTGCAGCGGCGAGCCCAACCGGTTGTCAATCGGCTATCACTCGGGTTTCACCCAGGATCTGGAATTCTTCTCCGGCGTGCTGAAACAACGCGAGCCGCAAACGCCTCTGGCGGCGGTAGGTTATTCACTGGGTGGCAGTGTGCTGCTCAAATGGCTCGGTGAAAGCGTTAACAGCCATCGTCTGGTGACGGCCGTAGCTGTATCTGTACCCTTTGATCTGGCGGACGCATCCAGAACCGTGGAACATGGCGTATCGAAAATTTACAAATGGAATCTACTGGGTAGCATGCGACGCTCCGCACACCGCAAGTTCAAGCGGGTGCAACCGCCATTTCCGCTGCCAAATATCCGCAAGCTGCGGAGCTTCAGAGCTTTCGACAACGCTCTGACCGCTCCACTGCACGGCTTCAAGGACGCGGATGATTACTATATAAACTGCAGCAGCCGTTTTTATCTGAAAAACGTCACCGTCCCCACCCTCATCCTGCATTCCATGGATGACCCGCTCATGACGCCTGCTTCGGTACCAGGGGAAGATGAGTTGTCACCCGCCGTAACGCTGGAATTGAGTCGCAAGGGCGGGCATGTTGGTTTCATGAATGGCTCGCTGCTGCGTCCGAGCATGTGGCTGGGTGATCGCATCAGCCAGCATTTGCACCAATACCTTGTAAACATATAGATCGCATTGCTCCCACTGCGTGCCATTTTTATGATCCGGAGGGTCAATGAATAGAATCTTCGCCTGCACAGCCGCCAGGTTCGCACTGCTGGCCTTGTGTTTCTGGTCATTCAGCTCCAATGCTTTGCCATTATCAGAAGCCGTCCCTGCAGCGCAAACGGCCGGGCCTTCGCTTGATGATGCTTCCATTATTGAACTGCGGCAACAACTGCTTGACGGCACACTCAGTCCGCAAACGCTGACACAATATTTCCTGACGCGCATCGCCAAACTGGACCAAGCCGGCCCCCGCGTCAATTCGGTTACAGAAATCAATCCCGATGCACTCAAAATTGCGGATCGCCTGGGTGCCGAACCAGAAGGTGTTGCGCGCACTCAAGCGCTGTACAGCATCCCCATCTTGATCAAGAACAACATAGACACCGGCGATCACATGCTGACCACCGCCGGCTCGCTCGCCCTGATGGGCGCTCCCGCATCGCAAGACGCCACACTGGTTGCCAAGCTGCGCGTGGCTGGCGCGGTGATACTCGGCAAAGCCAATCTTAGCGAATGGGCCAACTTTCGTTCCAGCCATTCCACCAGTGGCTGGAGCGGCCAGGGCGGCCTAACCCACAATCCTTATGTGCTGAATCGCAACGCCTGTGGATCCAGTTCCGGCCCTGCCGCTGCCGTGGCTGCGGGCTTCGCCACCGTCGCTATCGGCACGGAAACCGACGGCTCCATCGTCTGTCCATCGGCCGTCAATGGCGTGGTCGGCATCAAACCCACGGTCGGCCTCGTCAGCCGGGCAGGCATCATCCCCATCAGCCACAGTCAGGACACCGCCGGCCCCATCGCACGCAGCGTGGCCGATGCCGCCGCAGTGCTCACTGTCATTGCCGGAACCGACCCGCGCGATCCCGCCACCGTGGATGCCTACAAACATGCCACCGATTACACCCGCTTCCTGAATGCCGGTTCCCTGAAAGGCAAACGCATCGGCGTGGTGCGCGCGCTGGCGGGTTACGATCCCAACGTGGATCACATCCTGGATCACGCCATCGCGGTCCTGAGAGCCAGAGGTGCTGTCGTGATTGACCCAGTCGAGATTCCGCACCTGAACGATTACAGCAAGGACGAAATGACCGTG
>JBOIBD010000263.1:0-2677 GCA_050739415.1 Gammaproteobacteria bacterium
GTAGGTGCGGCGAAGGTCTTGCGGAACCACGCGGCAGTGGCGGGATGAAAGGCGTTCAGCGGCATGCGGACATGATACTGCGGCGGCACTCTTTGGCCGACAACGGCGCATGCGTGGGCGGGGCAAAATGTTACAGAATTGCCATAAACTCTGTGCGATGATGACTATCTATGACACTCAACCGCGGCACGTTGTCAACAGAGCAGAAATATATGATCGTGCGTAAAATAGTCTTTGAAATCAATCAATTATGAGCATAAGGAAAGTATTGGTGGTCCACTACGCGTCGCCGAGTGGACAATTGAGCGAGGTGATCCGGAACCTGACCGCTCCACTGGCCGAGTCCAGGGATATAGAGCTGCGCCAGCTTGTCTTGCGGCCCAAAACACCCTATCCGTTTCCCTGGCCATTCCTTCGCTTCTTCGATACATTTCCGGAAGCGATCTATCTCGATCCTCCCGAGCTTGAACCCCTGGATCTGGATCCAAACGAACGTTTCGATCTGGTGATCCTCGGTTACCAGGTCTGGTTTCTGTCGCCATCGCTGCCAACCACCGCATTTCTGAAAAGCCGGCTGACCCAAACGTTGCTCAAGGACACCCCGGTCGTCACTGTGATTGCCTGCCGGGATATGTGGCTCATGGCCCAGGAACAGGTAAAGAAATTGCTGGCCGTCTGCGGCGCCCGTCTGGTCGGCAACGTGGTGTTGGTGGATGAGGCGGGCAGCATCGGCAGCTTTCTGGCGACACCGGTATGGATGCTGACCGGCAAACGCGGACCACATCTGGGCGGCTTGATTCCGCGCGCCGGCGTCCAGCCGGAACAAATCCTTGAAAGCAAGCGTTTCGGCGAGCGTATCGTGCAGGTATTGGATCGAAACCAGCCGCTCGATGCAGGCTTACTGCGGGGATTGGGCGCGGTGAAGGTCAACACGCGCCTAATTGCCACCGAGCGTGCTGCCAGGCGCAGCTTTCTTGCTTGGGGCCGGCTTTTGCGCGCACTCGGCCGGCAAGGCGCGTGGGCGCGCCAGCCTATGGTCATCATCTATATAGTATTTCTTGTCGCGCTACTAATTACCGTGCTGCCAATCAGCGCGCTGCTCAAGACCCTGACCGCACCCTTGCTGCGCAAACGCATCGCGGCGCAAACGGCGTATTTCAGCGAACCTTCCGGAAATTGAACACGGAACATTTCATGACAGGCAAGGCCTACATCACCAATCTTTCGGCATTTCTGCCCAATGCTCCGATCAGCAACGATGAAATGGAAACGGTGCTGGGCATGGTCGGGGGCCGTCCGTCGCGTGCGCGCCGCATCATCCTGCGCTCAAACGGCATCAAGACGCGGCACTACGCAATCGACCCTGCGACCGGCAAGGCCACCCATACCAATGCACAACTGACCGCGGCAGCCGTGCGCGGTCTGGCGAACGGAGATTTCAAGCTGGATCAGATTGATCTGCTCGCCTGTGGCACCACGTTTGCCGACCAACTGGTGCCTGGCCACGCCAACATGGTGCACGGCGAACTCGGCATACCGCCCTGCGAAAATGTCTCCACGTCTGGGGTGTGTATCAGCAGCACCTCTGCGCTCAAATACGCCATGCTCGGCGTCGCCGGCGGTGAATTCCAGCATGCGGTCAGCGCCGGTTCGGAAACACCTTCGTCGGTGATGCACGCCAGGAATTTCCAGGTAGAAAGCGATGTGCAGATTGAGGCACTGGAAAAACAGGCGGGCATGGCATTCCAGAAAGATTTCATCCGCTGGATGTTGTCGGACGGCGCGGGCGCTGCCCTGATCGAACCGCAGCCCGCTGCAAACGGTCTCTCGCTACGCATGGACTGGATCGTGGAGCGCTCTTACGCCAACGAACAACCTGCCTGCATGTATGGCGGGGCGGAGAAACTGGAGGATGGAAGGCTGAAGGGCTGGCCGGAATACGATCCCTCGGAATGGGCGGAACGCTCGGTGTTCACGCTCAAGCAGGACGTGAAACAGCTCAACGAGCATGTCATGGCCTATACCGTCGAGCGTCCGCTGCGGGAAATACCCAAACTCAGAAACCTGAAACCGGAGGATATTGATTTCTTTCTGCCGCACTATTCCTCGCATTATTTCCGCGACAAGGTCCGTGAGCACATGCTCAAGGCCGGCTTCGATATCCCGTTCGGGCGCTGGTTTACCAATCTGTATTCCAAGGGCAATACCGGCGCGGCATCCTTGTACATTATTCTTGAGGAACTGTTCCACTCCGGCAGACTGAAATCCGGTCAGCGCTTGCTGTGCTACATCCCTGAAAGCGGCCGCTTCAGCACCGCCTGGATACACCTCACCGTCTGCGGTCCCGATGGCAAGGTTTGAGCCGGGTACAACATGAAGCAAGATGAGGTTCCGCAGCAAAATGCCAAGGCCTTCATGGGCCACAGCAAAGTGCTGTACGCACTGGATGACGCTGGCCATTACACGCCGACGCCTTGCAGCGGCTGGGAAGCCGAGGAAATCGTCCTCGACCAGGCCATAGCGGAATACCAGCAGCACGCCGCGGCCGCTTGGCAGCGCGCACGCCAGGGACACGCTTCGGCGCTCGAATATCACATGTACCGACAGCGCATGGATCTGGTCCTGCTTGCGCAGAGCACCGGTTATTTCAAATGGCGCGTGCGCCGGCACCTCAAAC
>JBOIBD010000264.1:0-2662 GCA_050739415.1 Gammaproteobacteria bacterium
TCAACTGGAAGCCACTGTCGAAGGGATGGCTCCAGGGGTGCAGGAAGCCGGTGATGCGTTCCAGACGATAAGGCGAAGCTACCGCCAGCACGATGAACCCTACCGCGCCCAACACCAGAAACAGGATGAAGTCCCGCAGACGCGCGCCGCCGAAGAACAACATCGCCATGGCGCTGGCAATCAAAACCATGGCCGCGCCGAAGTCGGGTTCCGCCAGCAGTAATAACGCCGCCAGACCAAGCAATATCATCGGCTTGAGAGAGCCAGTGAAGCGCGTGGTCAGTTCTTCGTGGTGGCGCACGCTGTAGCCAGCTATATAGATAAGTATCAACAGCCGTGCCGGTTCCGAGACCTGCAAGCGAAACGGCCCCATCACCACCCAGCGGATACTGCCGTTCACGTGCCGGCCGATACCCGGCACCAAAACCAGCGCCAACATTCCGAGCGCGAGCATAAGCAGTAAAAAATTGGAGCGCTGCCACCAGGACAAGGGCACCGAGTACGCGGTAAAAGCGAGACCCAGACCCACGACGACATACGCCAGTTGGCGTTCCAGAAAATAGAACGGGTTACCGGTTGCCTTGTCGGCGAGGGTGATGGATGCCGACGCCACCATCACCAAACCTATAGCCAAAATAATCGCCGCCGCCGTGAGCAACACCCGATCAGGTGTTTGTACGCCAGAACCGGCGATGGGTTTTGCTTCAGGCACCGGGGAGCCTCCTCACCGATTGCGCGAACACTCGACCGCGATGCTCGAAGTTTTCGAACATGTCGAGACTGGAACACGCGGGCGATAACAACACCAGATCGCCGGGCTGCGCGAGTCTGGCCGCAGCTTGCACCGCCGCGTCCATATCCTTTACACGCGTCACCGGCACGCGTCCGGTTATCGCTGTTTCCATCGCCGCAGCATCCTTGCCCAGCAATATCGCTGCGCGCGTCTTTCCGCTCAGCGCCTGCGCGAGCGGCGTGAAATCCTGGCCCTTGCCGTCGCCGCCAGCGATCAGCACCAGCGGTCCCGCCAAACCGGAAACGGCGGCGAGCGTCGCACCCACGTTGGTGCCCTTGGAATCGTCGTACCAGCTGACGCCGTTCACATTCGCTATATATTCCATGCGATGCGACAGACCGGAAAATTCGCCTAGAGCCGCAAGCATCGCTGCCATCGGCAAATTTGCGGCTTCACCCAGCGCCAATGCGGCCAGCGCGTTTGCCAAATTGTGGTCACCGCGGATACGCAGTGCCTCCGCGGGCAACAGTTTTTCATCGCCGCGCGCCAACCAACGTTGTTGCTTGTACATGACGATGCCGTAATCCCCGCCGCTGGGTGCATCCAGTCCGAAACTGACTTGCTTGTGCGCGTTCGGAGCCATCTTGCGCACCCAATCATCGGCGCGATTGATCACGGCCACATCGCAATGGGAAAAGATGCGCGCCTTGGCAGCGGCGTACTCCGCAAGCGTCGCATAACGATCCATGTGATCCGGCGAGATGTTCAGCACGGTGGCCGCGGTGCACTGCAATGACACGGTGACTTCCAGTTGGAAGCTGGACAGTTCCAGTACATACAGCTGCGGCTCGGTGTCCCGGATCAGATCCAACGCCGGTGTGCCTAGATTGCCACCGACGCGCGCCTCGATACCGGCGTGCTCCGCCATCAAACCCAGAAGCGTGGTCACCGTACTCTTGCCGTTGGAACCGGTGATGCCTACCACCGGCGCATGCGCCCGGCGCGCGAATAATTCGATATCACCGAAAACCGGCAGCCCGAGGGCCCGTGCTTTGGCGATGAAGGCTGTCGTCACCGGGATGCCGGGCGACAGCACCACCTGGTTCGCGTGCGTGAGCGCGTCTTCGGAAAAACCGCCCACAAACACTGCCGCATCCGGCACGGCCTCATGCAGTTCCTTTAAACCCGGCGGCCGCTCGCGGCTGTCGGTGACCGCCACGTCCAGCCCCTGCCGCGCCAGAAAACGCGCGCAGGACACGCCGGTCTTGCCCAGGCCGACGATAAGCGTTTTGGCGGCGTGCTGCGGCATATCCACGGGCGTCCCCTAGCGCACCTTCAGGGTAGAAAGACCGATCAACACCAGGATCACGGTGATGATCCAGAAACGCACGATGACGCGCGGTTCCGGCCAGCCTTTCAATTCAAAGTGATGATGCAACGGTGCCATGCGAAACAGGCGCCGACCGGTAAGTTTGAACGAACCTACTTGCAGGATGACGGAGGCGGTCTCCATGACGAACACGCCGCCCATGATGAACAGCACGATTTCCTGGCGCACGATTACCGCCAAGGTACCGAGCGCCGCGCCCAATGCCAGCGCACCCACGTCACCCATGAAAACCTGCGCGGGATACGCGTTGAACCACAGGAAACCGAGTCCCGCGCCCACCAGCGCACCGCAGTACACCACCACTTCGCCGGCGCCGGGCAAATACGGAATGGTCAAGTAATGCGAAAAATTGAAATTGCCGGCGGCATAGCCGAACACTCCGAGTGCGCCCCCCACCATCACTGCTGGCATGATGGCAAGGCCATCCAGACCGTCGGTAAGATTCACCGCATTGCTCGCGCCCACTATCACGAAGTAGCTGATCAGTATGAAAAAGCCGCCGAAGCTAATCGATACATTTTTTAATAGCGGTACGATGT
>JBOIBD010000265.1:0-2640 GCA_050739415.1 Gammaproteobacteria bacterium
AGGTAACGGAGCACTGATCATGGCCGCTCCCAAACCGCTCAAAGATGCAGGCATCGTCATCACCCGCCCGATGCACCAAGGTGAAGCGCTCAAGGCACGCCTGGAGACGAAAGGCGCGAACGTCTTGCATTTCCCCACTACCGAAATCCTGCCGGTCTCGCGTTCACCTGAATTGGAAGCCTGCCTCAAGCGTCTCGATCGCTATCACTACGCCATTTTCATTAGTCCCAATGCCGTGGATTACGCCGCGGATTTCATGGATCTGAGCGCTCTGCCGCCGAAATTGAAACTGGCCGCCATCGGCCCCGGAACGGCGCGTGCGCTCAACGCTCACGGGCGCAAGCCCGATATGCTGCCGCGCGACGGCGCCAACAGCGAATCGCTGTTGAAACTCAAAGCGCTGCATGCGGTGGACAAGAAACGCGTCCTCATCGTACGCGGCCAAGGTGGCCGCGAACTACTGGCAGAAACGCTGGAGGAGCGCGGCGCGGATGTGGATTACGCTGAGGTCTATCGTCGCGCGGTCCCGCGTCTGGACCACAGCGAACTGAGTGCCTGGTTCCGGCAGGGCAAGGTGGACATCATCGCTGTCACCAGCCGCGAAGCACTGTTGAATCTGGATCGCCTGCTAAGTCCTGCACTGACACCGTATCTACGCTCAGCGCAGCTTTTGGTCTCCAGCGCGCGCGTGATTAAACTGGCAGGCGCATTGAGCGTACGCCGTCGCCCGGTGATCGCCGCCGACGCCAGCGACCGCGCACTGGTGCACGCGCTGGTGAAATGGTGGACCAGCCAGGGACGTGAACAACGCAAAAACCGGAGAGAAAATGAGCGACGCGCATGAATCCCATGGTAGCGGCAGCACGGGCAAAAGCTTGGTGAAAATCACCAGTCCGTTCCCGGCACGACACCTCCATTGGCCCGGCTGGCTGGCATTGGTGCTGGCGATTGTGGCACTGATTCTGATCGTCGTCGGCTGGGCGAAAATCAGCAAAATGCAGGAAACCCAATCGGCTCGTCTCACTGACGGTCTGCAAAGCCTGAATCAGCGGCTGGATGTGCTCAGTCAATCGGCAGCACTGAAGAGCCAGCTGAACAACGACATCACAGCGACCCAGCAAAATCTCAAGAGTTTCAGTGACCGGCTGGACAGTATGGATGCGGCGCTCACGGATCTGCGCAAACGCTCCGAACAGGGCCGTGATGCCTGGATCAAGGCGGAAGTAGCCAGCTTGCTCATGGCCGCGAACAACCAGGTGCAACTCGATTCCAACCCCACACTGGCACTCAAGGCGCTCATCGCCGCCGATGAACGTCTGAAGCTGCTCTCGGATCCGCGTTTAATCCCGGTACGCCAGCAGATCGCTAAGGAAGAAGCTGCCCTGCACGCCGTGCCCCAGGCGGATATAACCGGCATGTCGGCCACGCTCACGAGCTTGAGTGATGAGGTGAACACACTCCCTCTGAAGCGCGTGGCGCCGGACCAATATGTATCTGGCATGAGTGCTGAACCCGCCAGCAACACTAGCCTGACTCTGTGGCAACGCTTCAAGGCCGGCCTGGACCGATTGGCCAGGGACATCTTCACGATTCATCACCGCGACGCACCCGTGGTACCGCTGCTCGCGCCCGAGCAGGAATATTTCCTGCGTCAGAACCTGCAACTGCGATTGGACACCGCGCGCGCTGCTCTCATGGAACGCGATAACACTATTTTCCAGAGCAGCACGAAACTCGCAGCGGAGTGGCTCAAGACCTATTTCAATATCCAGAACAGCAGTGTGCAGGATGCAATCACGCAGCTCACGCAAATGCAGCAACAGCAGATCAATCCGCCGCTGCCGGATATCTCCGCATCGCTGACACTGCTCAGGCGTCTGGAACCACCGTTGGCCACCGCGCCATGAAATACGCGTTCTACCTGTTGCTCGCACTTCTGGCCGCGGTCATCGTTGCCGGCATGCTGCATGTGGACAACGGTTATACCTTGCTTGCCTGGCGCAATACCAGTGTCGAGATGTCGCTCGGCACCCTGGTGCTTCTGGTGTTAATTGTTTTCTTCGGTCTGTATCTGCTCACCACCCTGGTATTGAAGTTGTGGAGTTTTCCGCGGCGGATGCGTGAAGCCCTGGAGCGGCGCCGCGAATCGCGCTCACGGCGCTCATCCATCCGCGGCCTCATTGATTTGGCCGAAGGCCGTTGGTCCGATAGTGAACGTAACCTCATGCGTCATGCCGCCGACAGCAAAGTACCACTCATCACTTACATCGCAGCCGCCCGCGCCGCCGCGATGCAAGGTGCGCACGAACGCCGCGATACCTATCTGCGGCGTGCATACGACCAGGTGCCGGCAGCCCACCTCGCGGTTCTGCTGACCCAGGCGGAGTTGCAGATCGCTCACCGGCAGTATGAACACGCGCTGGCAACATTGCGGCGTCTGCAGGAACTGGATCCGAATCACGCCTATGGCCTGAAACTGCTGGCGCGTCTATACAAGAAACTCGGCGATTGGGTGTCTCTGCGGGCGTTGATCCCAAAATTACGGGAGTATCGCGCGCTGTCGCGCGCGGAGATAGACCGCCTCGAAACACGCGCGGTCTGTGCGCTGTTGGAACACCTGGATGTCAAATCAGGTGACAC
>JBOIBD010000266.1:0-2623 GCA_050739415.1 Gammaproteobacteria bacterium
AGGTGCGCAATGACACCGGAGTCGCGATCCAGTCCCAGGGTAAGTTGGGTCATGTCATTCGAGCCAATGGAGAAACCGTCGAAGTATTCCAGGAACTGCTCCGCCAGCACAGCATTCGAAGGCAATTCGCACATCATGATGAGCTTGAGATCTTGCTGACCGCGTTTCAAGTGATTGGCGGCAAGAATCTCGGTGACTTGACGGGCCTCATCCAGCGTGCGCACAAACGGAATCATGATTTGCACGTTTGTGAGCCCCATCTCCTCGCGCACTTTCTTTAGGGCGGCGCACTCTAGCTCGAAGCACGCACGGAAAGTTTCGGAAATGTAACGTGAAGCGCCACGAAAACCCAGCATCGGGTTTTCCTCGTGTGGCTCGTACTGGCGGCCACCGATAAGATTGGCATATTCGTTGGATTTGAAGTCTGAGGTACGTACGATCACCGGCTCCGGCGCAAACGCGGCGGCGATAGTGGCAATGCCTTCCGCTAACCGGTCCACGTAGAAGCTCACTGGATCTTTGTAGCCTGCCATGCGTTCGCGTATCTGCTGCTTGATGTCGGGCGGCTGCGCGTCGAAATTTAGTAGCGCCTTGGGATGCACGCCGATCATGCGATTGATGATGAATTCAAGCCGCGCCAGACCCACACCTTTGTTGGGAAGCATGGCGAAATCGAAAGCCCGCTCCGGTGTGCCCACGTTCATCATGATCTTGAGGGGCGCCTTGGGCATATTCTCGAGGCTGATTTCACGCCGCTCGAATGCCAGCTTACCAGTGTAGATGAAACCGGTGTCGCCCTCGGCGCAGGAAACGGTAACATCCTGGCCGTCCTTGATCTTGCGTGTGGCCTCGCCGCAACCCACCACCGCTGGAATGCCCAGCTCGCGAGCGATGATGGCGGCATGGCAGGTGCGGCCGCCTCGATTGGTGACGATAGCAGCAGCGCGTTTCATGATGGGTTCCCAGTCTGGGTCGGTCATGTCGGTGACCAGCACCTCACCTGCCTGGATGTGATCCATCTCGCTGATGTCCCGTACGATCCGGGCAGTGCCGGCACCGATCTTCTGACCGATGCTGCGGCCTTCGATAATGACCTGGCTACGCGCTTTGAGCGAGTAGCGTTCCAGAACCTGGTTCTTCCGACTTTTCACCGTCTCCGGTCGCGCTTGCAGGATGTAGAGCTTGCCATCGGCTCCATCCTTGGCCCATTCGATATCCATGGGACGCTGATAATGCTTCTCGATGATGACCGCCTGCCTGGCCAACGCGATCACATCCTCGTCCGTGAGGCAGAAGCGCCGGCGCGCTTCCTCATGCACGTCAATGGTCTTGACGCCGCGGCCATGCGTATCGCCGTCACCATAAATCATCATGATGGTCTTGCTGCCCAGATTGCGGCGCACGATCGGAAATTTTCCGGTTTCCAGTGCCGGCTTGTATACATAGAATTCATCCGGATTCACCGCGCCCTGCACCACGGTTTCGCCGAGGCCGTAGGAAGCGGTGATGAACACCACTTTGTCGAAGCCTGATTCTGTGTCCAGGGTGAACATCACACCACTGGCACCCAAATCGCTGCGCGCCATGCGCTGGATACCGGCCGAAAGTGCCACATGGGCATGCTCGTAACCCTGATGCACGCGGTAGGCGATGGCGCGGTCATTGAAGAGCGAGGCAAATACTTCCTTCACTGTCCTCAGTACGTCGTCAATGCCACGCACATTGAGAAATGTCTCCTGTTGTCCGGCGAAGGAAGCATCCGGCATATCTTCGGCGGTGGCGGAGGAGCGCACCGCCACGGAGATTTCCTTGCCGGATTGCCGGATTAACGTTTCGTAAGCAGTCCGGATGGATTGTTCCAGCGCTGCCGGGAAGGGCAGTTCCATGATCCACCGGCGGATGCGGGTACCGGTGTCCGCGAGTGCCAGCACATCGTCCACATTGAGTTTCGCCAATTCTTTGTTGATTCGGGTGGCGAGTTCGTTATGCGCCAGGAATTCGCGATACGCTTCGGCGGTGGTGGCGAATCCGCCTGGCACTGACACGCCAAGCCGGGTGAGGTGACTTAGCATCTCGCCCAAGGAAGCATTCTTGCCGCCAACCCTGTCCACGTCGTGCATGCCCAGATGCTCAAAGCCGATCACATAATTCTTTTCCATCATCACTAACCTCGATGCGCGAATATAAATATTGAGGGATATACTGGACGCCAGATTCGCGCCCGAATCCAATGACAAACAAAAGTTCATCTTGCTGGCGGCAGAACATGGGAAAACAACGCACGGTATTCTTCGTTTCAGACCGCACCGGTATTACCGCAGAGGCCCTGGGGCGGAGCCTCATGAGTCAGTTCAATGAAGATGGTTTTCGACAAGTCACTGTGCCATTTATCGCCAGTGTTGACAAGGCCAACGAGGCGGTAGCACGCATCAATGCGGCGGCGGCCGAGGACGGCATCCGGCCCATCGTATTCAGCACCATTGTGGACGATGCCATTAGTGTTATTGTTCGACGCAGTGAAGCGTTGTACCTTGATTTCTTTGATACTTTCATCGGCCCGCTGGAACGTGAATTGGGCATGAAATCATCTCACACCGCCGGACGCGCCCATGCCTCTGCAGAT
>JBOIBD010000267.1:0-2623 GCA_050739415.1 Gammaproteobacteria bacterium
CGTGTGGCGGAGCATTCGCCGGAAACATTCTTTTCCGTACTCAAACCCGGTGCGCATATTCCACCCCACACTGGCGTCATCAACACCCGCCTGGTAACGCACCTGCCGCTGATTATCCCACCCGATTGTGGCATCCGTGTAGGCAACGAGACTCGCGGCTGGAAAGAAGGCGAATGCATCGTGTTCGACGACACCTTCGAGCACGAAGCCTGGAACAAGAGCGATCAGACCCGTGTGGTACTGATATTTGATATCTGGAATCCCTATCTCACGGAGGTGGAGCGAGAAGCCATGCGCATCGTGGTGGAAGAACTCGGCCACTTCAATCGACTGCACGGTCAAAGCGGACAGGCTTACGAGCCGGACTGATGCTTTTCTTCCAATAGTGTTTGCGTTGTTTTCCGGGTACGGCGCATAATTCGCGCGCCTGTTTAGAACAAAAAAGGGGAATGTTCGCATGACACTTGCGCTACGGCACATGAAGGGTTGTCCAGTTCTGTGGTCGGCATCGGCGTTCGTATTGCTCTGGGCGGTCAGCTCCGCGCCACAAACCAGCTTTGCCGCTACTGTACCGATGGCCACTAGTGCCTGTGGTCCGAATACGCACCTGCACAGCCTTGTCGAGCCCCCGGACGTTGATATGTGGGACGCCCCGGTGGATGCTTCCGGTGAACACGAGCTGATCCTTGCGGTACACCGCGATGGCGACCGGTTCTGCTATCGTTACCATTGGAACGGTTCTGTGCAGACCGTTGCGCCGGTGATTCATGTGCGGCGCGGCGAACACTTTGCGATCCGGATCGCGAATGACATCACGAGCAAAAGCCCAGGTGAAAACGTTCCGTCAACCGCGATTCTATCCTGCAAGCCGATGTACATGCCGGCAACACCGCCGCTGCACTGGGTGGGTTATCTCAATCACAGCATTGACGACCGCTATTTCCAAGTTGCGGACATTGATACAAACTTTCACCTGCATGGATTCGAAGGCCCGGCTTCCGAGGAGAATGTTTTACTCTCGACCTTGAGCACGCCGATGCACGCCTGCGAGTATCGCGTCACGATTCCACCCACGCAACCACCGGGCACCTACATCTACCACCCGCATTCTCACGGCTCGTCGGATGACGAACTTGCGGGCGGTCTCGCTGGTACCTGGGTAGTCGAGCCCGATTCACCGCAGATTCCACGCGCCGACGAGCACATGCTGGTGCTGCGCTACCGCATCCCGTTCGTCCTTGATAAAAAACAGCCAAACGGGGCGCCCTTTGACATTGCTGCAGCGGTCCACGAAGCGGCACTCAAGCCCGCTACGCCAGCTCGCTATGATCCGTTCAATCCGCCGGCGTGGCCGGTAACCACTCCCATGCGGGCCGGCGGTATCACGCTCGATCCCAGCGATTGCATGGGCACACTCATCTCGGAGCCCGTTATCAGCATTGATGGTGCGGACACGCCGGCCTCGCTGACCATTCCCGCCGGCCGCACGCAGTTGCTGCGGATCGTCAATGCGACCTCGGATTCCACCAAACTCTTGCGCCTGCGTGACGCACAAGGGCAGGTGCTTCCGTTCCGGGTAGTCGAGCGTGATGGCGTGCCCGTTTCCGGCGATATGCAGCACCCACTCGCCCATTACATTTCGATGCAAGAGCTGATGCTCTCGCCGATGTCGCGCGCGGGCATCCTGTTTACCGCCGCACCTGGTACAACATTTGTTCTTTCCAGCGAACCTTATTGCGGCGGTGCTGATCAGGCTGTTGAGCTGCACCACGATCTGCTGCAAATTGACACCATCCATGACCCGAACGGCCATGCATATGTGGTGCACTCCGTCCCAGTGGTTATTGCGGATACGCCAGCAGCAAAGCTCGTTGCCTACGTAGATGCGCATCCGTCTCGTGTCCACCGGCGTGCGATCACCTTCACCGAGTACACCTTCCCCAAGCACGGCAAAGTCCCCGCGCACGCCGGCTTCTACATCACCGATACGACGGATCCGGGCTTTCACGAGCAGCCGTTCTGGCCGGTCTATCACACTGATGCGACGGTTCCGTCGAATCCGGACATCGTGGTCAAGCAGGGGACAATTGAGGTGTGGTATCTGATCAACGCTACTATGGAATCGCACGCATTCCATATCCACCAGATGGCGTTTGTGCAGGAACGCAACTACATCGGCCTGCCGGTCACCGTTGATACGACATTCGTACCGGTCGGAAAGCTGCGGTCAAATCCCAGCGATCCGAACTATCCGCTGCTTCAGCCGAGCATCACCAAGGTGATCCTCGATTTCCGGCACGTACCGCGCGGTACCTTCGTTTTTCACTGCCACATGCTTTACCACGAAGACCACGGCATGATGGGCGTCATTCGCGTGGAGTAGTCGGCCGTGCCACGAAAAGAAAAAGGGCTTGGTTCTGAGATGTCAGTTTCCCACGCAGTCCCAAAACATGACGTGCGTTGCATTGTGAATATCACAGCATGGTGATAAGACTGCAGCTGACGAGCCAGGGAAGGGCGAAGCCCGAGGCGAGGAGCCCGCGGTAGCCCCGCGAGCGTAGCACCAGTCTGCGCCAGTGCGAAGGTCGCAAGGGGCGTAGAGTCAGTGTGGAGGGAGTGACGC
>JBOIBD010000268.1:0-2589 GCA_050739415.1 Gammaproteobacteria bacterium
CTTTTGCGCAGTTGAGCATTACCAGCACCATGTCAGGGACAGTGAGGGACACAAGCGGCGCCGTCGTACCGGGGGCGTCCGTCGCCATCGTCAATCAGGGTACCGGGGTGCAGCGAACAACTATAACTAATTCGGACGGCAGTTTTGTGGTTTCGGGTGTTACCGTGGGAACGTACACTGTGAAGATAACGAAGCAGGGCTTTGAGACGTTCAGGGAGAACGGGATTATCCTGCATCCGGCTCAGGTGGCCACCGTAAACGCGACGATGAGAATAGGAAAGGTCTCCACTCAGGTCAGTGTCACGGCCAGCGCCGCACAGGTGCAAACGGTCACGCCGGCATTGTCGAGTGAAGTTTCTGAAAAGCAGGTAATGACGCTGCCGTTGAATGGCCGCAACTACCAGAGCCTTTCGGCATTAATGCCCGGCGTCACCAATCTTACGCCCGACACGTCGCTCGATCAGGGTGGATTTCTGACGAGCAATGTGATGTCCATTAATGGCCAGGGCCAAAGCGGGACGATGTATTACCTCGACGGCATCTGGGATATGAATACCGGCAACATGACTCAAACCACGATCACGCCTAACCCGGATACCATCCAGGAAGTGCGCGTGCTGCAAAACAACTATGGTGTTCAATATAGCCTGATGGGCGCCAACGTAGTCCTGCTCCAGACGAAGAGCGGAACCAGCACGTTCCACGGCAGTGCATTCGAATATCTCAGGAATGATGCTCTGGACGCCCGGAACTTTTTCAGCTCGACCGTGCCTCCACTCAAACAAAACATCTTTGGTTACACGATTGGCGGCCCGTTTTATATCCCTCACCATTACAATACTGGTAAGAGCAAGACGTTCGTTTTTTGGAGCCAGCAATGGGTGCGCCAAGACATTGGTTCCGTGCTGACGGGAGCAGACCCGACAGCGTCGATGCGTAACGGAGTTTTCCCAACAAGCGGTCCCCTTGCATCAACGATTAAAGATCCTTTAACGGGAAATCTATTCCCAAATAACACGATACCGGCAAACATGTTGAATTCTAGTTCTCTGGCTTTCCTAAATGCTTTGGAGCCGCTGCCCAATAACCCAAGCGGCGGATTTCTGAACTACGAAAATCTGACGCCCGCTCTTAACACTCAGCGCGACGATCAGATCAAAGTCGACCAGAACATCTCGGGCAAGCTTCGCCTTATGGCGGAATATCTGGATGAGCGCCAGACCAACGGGAATCCCAATGACACCTTTCTCGGAGACCCATTCAGCACCAACGCCAACCCCGTTTTCACGAACAACCAGGTTGCCCAGATTCGGCTCACACAGACGCTTTCTCCTTCCATGGTGAACACAACAAGTATCGCCATGAACAATTACGTGGTGAGTCTCGCCGCATCGGGCATTTATCAGACGAGCCAAGTCCCAGGGTTTCACGAGGTCCTTCCTTTCCCGAGTGGATTCGGCTCGAACCGGCTCCCGCAAATCAATATGTCACAGGGCTGGCCCGGAATGGGCTGGGACTATGAACTTCCTCTTAATCACGCCAGCGACCTGGAGGATACTCTTTCGGACGACTGGAGCTGGCTGCGCGGGAACCATTACCTTCAGGGCGGATTCCAGTATGTGCGCGGTACAAAACGGCAGACTGCCTTCGCGGATAGCAACGGGCAGTGGGATTTCACAGGGCAATTTACCGGTAGCGCCATCGCTGACTTCCTGCTCGGCGACGCCCAGCAGTTTACCCAGGCGAGCACTGAAGGGCGACCTTACGTACACTACCCGATTTTTTCCCCATACTTCCAGGATACTTGGAAAGCCACCCGGCGGCTGACGTTCACCTTAGGTCTGCGATTCAACTATTTACCTGCCACTCATGCGCAGACTGGATACATTACCATTTTCGATCCTGCCAAATACAACCCGGCCGACGCTCCAATCGTAAATGCCAACGGCACTATAACGGCTACACCCAGTTTTAACCCTGAAAATGGATTGATTTTCAATGGCCAAGGCGGCTTTCCCCCAAACTTCTCGAGCGCCCATGAATATGACTGGGGACCCTCGGCCGGATTTGCGTGGGACGTATTCGGCAATGGCAAGACGTCTCTACGTGGCGGCTTCGGCATGACCTATACCCGGGTGCCCACGGGGACCGACTGCAGTTATTTTTGCGGCATCAACTACCCGAGGGTAACGTCGCTCACTCTTGTCGCGCCGAGCTTCCCGAATCCAATCGGGGCCGCCGCAACTCCGGCCAGCGTTCAGACGATTGACAGCCAGGACCTCAATTTGTATCCCGCCGCCCAAGTGCAAAGTTATAGCCTGAGCCTGGAACATCAGTTTGCAGGAAACTGGATTGCCTCGATCGCCGGCGCAGGCGACGTGGCCCACCACATTGGTACTTACTACGACATCAATCAACCCCTTCCCGATCCGCCCTACAACTTCAATCCGCTCATCAATACAGGCACCGTGCTTTCCCAAATTTATTCGCCGTTTCTGGGCTACGGTTCGATCACCACCAACGTGAGCCCCGCAAACTCATATTGGGATGCGTTAGAAATTGATGTGCGCCACCCGGTGGGTCACAACC
>JBOIBD010000269.1:0-2576 GCA_050739415.1 Gammaproteobacteria bacterium
ACTGCACCAGGAACTCGATGTCCGTAAGACCGCCGACGTCCAGCTTGAGATCGAAGCCTTCGCCGGCCTGTACATGCTCCTTGAGCATGCGTTCGCGCATTTCGGCCACCTCATGCTTGAGCACTTCCACTGCGCGATGCCTGCCGAGTATTTCACGACGCAGCGCATTGAAGCTCTTGCCCACAGTCTCATCACCCGCCACTGGCCGTGCCCGCAACAGCGCCTGATGCTCCCAGGTCCAGGCGTGTTCGCGCTGATAACGCGAGAACGCTTCCAGCGAACTCACAATCAGACCTGCCGCGCCGCTGGGACGCATACGCGTATCCACCTGATAGAGCGCCCCGGAGGATGTCGGGATAGACAGAATGTTGATGATGCGCTGCGCCAGGCGCGTGAAATACTCGTTGTTGTCCAATGACCGTGCACCGCGACTTTGTTGTTCTTCGCCCGCACTGTCGTGCAGAAACACCAGGTCCAGGTCGGAGCTGTAGCCAAGTTCCCAGCCGCCTAATTTGCCGTACGCAATTACGCCAAATTGCGCTTGACGTTCACCCATGCTGTCACGGCACCAGGGTTCGCCGTGACGCGTGCGCATATGCTGCCAGGCAATCTCCAGCGCCTTGCGGATCACCTGCTCGGCCGTCCAGGTCAGAAAATCGCTCACTTTCATGAGTGGCACGTTGCCGACCAGATCCGCCGCCGCCACCCGCACCACGCTGGTCTGCTGAAACTGGCGCAGCGCATCCATCTGGCCTTCCAGATCGTCGGTGGCCACACCCGCAAGCACATTCTCCAGCTCCGCGTGCAGGGATTCTTGCGAAGGGAATTCGTTGAAGATGCGCGGATCAATCAGCTCGTCCAACAGAAGGGGTGTGCGCGCCACTACATCCGTTAGCCATCCGCTGCCCGACGCGAGCCGCGCCAGATGATTCAGTGCCGTGGGGTTTTCCAGCAGCAGTGCGAGATAGGTGGAACGCTTGGCGATGGCTTCCACCACTCGCAGCAACCGCTTGAAGGTTTCCGACGGATCGGGTGTGACGCGCGCTACTTCAAACAATCGTGGTAATAATTCGTCCAACCGCCGCCGGCCGCGCTCACTCAGTGCACGCAATAACGGGCCTTCACGCAATTGTTTCAGTACTTGCTGAATCTCGGCGGGTTGGGCAAAACCAGCATCAGTCAATAATTTCTCGGCATCCCCGTTTGCTTGTTTACCACGCCAGAGAGCCGCAAACTGCGATTCCTCCTGATGCTGCTCGTGCATCGCGCGCGGCGCCACGAACACTTGCTCGAATATCTTCTGTACCTGGTGACGCTGCTCTTGCAGCGCCAGATCGAAGACGGGCCAATCGTCAAAACCCATGGACCAGGCGAGCCTTGCACGCCCTTCCGTATCTTTCGGTAATTCATGCGTTTGCTGATCCTGGTATTCCTGCAAGCGATTCTCCACCCGCCGCAAAAATTCATAGGCTGTAATGAGGGCCTCGGCTTCCGTCTGCTTCAGGTACTGCATTTCACCCAGATGGCGCAGCACTGGAACGATACCGCGCTCCCGCAGCGGTGCTTCGCGTCCACCGCGGATCAACTGAAACACCTGGCCGGTGAATTCGATTTCTCGTATGCCGCCGCGACCCAGTTTGACGTTGCTTTCAAGACCGCGCCGTGCGACTTCCTGCATGATGAGCTGTTTCATCTCGCGCAGGGATTCGAAGGCGTTGAAATCCAGATAACGCCGGTACACGAACGGCCGCAGCATCTGCAGGAGTTTCTCGCCTTGCGCGAGATCACCGGCCACGGGCCGCGCCTTGATCAAGGCATAGCGCTCCCATTCGCGGCCGTGATTCTGGTAATAGGTTTCCAGCGCAGCGAAACTCAGGGCTAGTGGTCCAGCGTCGCCGAAGGGCCGCAGGCGCAGGTCCACCCGGAACACGAAGCCGTCGGCCGTCACCTCGTCGAGTACCCGCGCGAGTTTCTGGCCAAGACGCAGAAAGTATTCTTCATTGTCCAGCGGCTTGGATCCATCGCTGTCGCCGATCTCGGGGTAGGCAAAAATCAGATCAATGTCCGAAGAAAAATTAAGCTCTCTGGCACCCAGTTTGCCCATACCCAGAACCACGAGCTGCTGCGGCTCGCCCTTGGTGTTGCGCGCGATACCGTGACGCTGTGCGTGCCAGCCCGACAACACCCTGAGCGCGCCATCCACACAGCTATCTGCGAGATCAGAAAGATCGTGCAGAGTTTCTTCGAGTTTTGCCCAGCCGGCCAGATCCCGCCAGGCGATGCGCAGCATCTCGCGGCAACGGAGTTGCCGCAATCTGCGGGACAATTCATCTTCGTTCTGAACGGATTGCAAACCCGCACGTACACGCGATACGGGTGAACCGCTGGTCTGCAAATCTTGCGTATCAACCAGATCCGTAAGAAGCTCGGGATGACGGATACAATTCTGGGCCACGAATTCACTGCACAACCAGACCCTGGGCAGCGATGTCCGGATGACCTCGGGTAATTCCGGCAGTGCCACAAAAGACTGCTGATAACGCTCCCAGACGGGACGCAAAAGCACAGGAATAAGG
>JBOIBD010000270.1:0-2552 GCA_050739415.1 Gammaproteobacteria bacterium
GGCGTGTCTTTCGAGATCACAACCGTGCCGAGAATCAAGAACATGATTTTTGGCGGCGACGGAATCTTTCTTGCCTCTCTGACCGGGCCAGGGCGAATCTGGCTGCAAACGCTGCCCATATCCAGATTGGCGCACGCGCTCATGCCGTACATGCCTACGCAGCGCAATGAAGCAGTGGAAGGAGGCGTCGTCGGAGGCATCATGGGCTCACTCCTGAACAGATGAAATGAAAGACCCACACCACGGGGTGCCTTCCCCCGGGAGGGGGCAATAGGGCGCTGTCGGCCGTGCCCTTGTACTTTCACTTGAGTCGTAGTCCCCGGCCGGCCGAGGCAACCACGCCGTTCAAGACGGCGCCGCATTGGAACGCGGCCGGCGATGATCGCCGGGTATGTGGGTCACAGCATGGGCATGCGATCGTCACGGATGGATGGCTTCCGCCATCGTCAGTGGCTCTCCCCCCGCTTCCTTTACTTCAACCAGCTAACTCCTCGGATTGTTTGGCCTGACCTCCACGCCATCCCCAAGCACACCAGCCCCTACCCGCACACCCGGATCTGACTTTTCCTGATCTAATCGGCGGCGGCCGCCGATCATCTTTCCGCCAGGCGAGCAAAAAGAACCGTCGACTGCTGACGGCCGGTTACTCGATGCTCCCAAGTAAATATCCCACTGGATATAACCTGGCCTGCTGAGTCTGATCCGCCGCCTGTGTGGACCCTTCCGCAACGCCTATTTTTCGGGGCGTGCCGGCCAGGAGACGAATAGACCCTTTCTGCGAGTGGTGATTGACTTCGGGTTAGGCAACATTTACTCACCCTGAGCAGATATTGCCGCAAGATTGCCTGGTACCTTTGTCGTAAGGTATTCACTTGACGCAACTACGGAGTTTGCCTGACTTGGAACGATACGTGCTGCGCGATGACCTGCCGTTCAAGAAGAACCTAAGGCCTCTGTAATGCGTTCGCATTGTGGCTTTGGTGGAACATCGGGAGCGGCTGCATCACATTTCAGATTTGCCAGCGCAGTAAGCCCAACAGACGTTCTGGGCAACTCTCCCAGGAATCTACTGTCTGTAGCATTCAGGCTGTGCGCAATCAGCAGGTAAGCCGGTCCCAAGTACACGAGAGTGAATATTGCTCGGAGTGATCCACGATAGGGTGGCCCACACGCTGCGTTTTGTGCGATGTGTGGGCACACAAGAATCACCCTCATCTCGCAGACAGGGCACGTCTGCGACACCCTAAAGAATGACGAGCGATATTTGCTTTCGTGTATTCAGCATTACTTCATCAACCGGCGTAAAAAGGGCGGCATTCGCCGCTTCTTGAAAAGCAAGTAAAGCAAGGCCCAAACGCAAGATCCTTTTGGAAATCGGCGCACACGTGTGCAGCACGGAGGGGTAATGGGGAGGAATATTGCCAACATACCACTCTGGCGACGCTACACACGCCGGCTTGCGAGCCAAGCCAGCGTCGGCACTCATGGGGCTCGTGATTGCGGCCATCGTAGCTTTTCTGACGCCCTTTCTTGCCCAGGGATCTACCATCTGGAGCACATCAGCCGTTCCAGCCACAACAGCATTTTCCGATCCGAATCCTTACGAAGTTGGAGTTAAGTTCGAATCCAGCGTAAACGGCTATATCACCGGTTTGCGTTTTTACAAAGGCTCCGGAAACACAGGCACTCACGTCGCCCATCTGTGGACTGCGGCGGGCGCCTTATTGGCCACCGCTACGTTTACGAATGAGACTTCTTCCGGCTGGCAAACGGTGAACTTCCCGTCCCCCGTGGCCATCACTGCCAATACGGTCTACGTCGCGTCATACTGGGATCCAAAAGGTTACTACGCGGTATCGCGGCCTTATTTTACGTCCGCCTATGACAACTCACCGTTGCAAGCGCTCGCCAGCGGAACCGATGGACCTAATGGCGTGTATCTTGCCGGGAGTAGCGGATTCCCCACGGAATCTTATGACGACAGCAACTACTGGGTTGACGTGGTGTTCGTTCCGGCTACAGGCAGCAGCCTCTGGAACACATCAGCCGTTCCAGCGACAACAGCATTTTCCGATCCGAATCCTTACGAAGTTGGAGTTAAGTTCGAGTCCAGCGTAAGCGGCTACATCGCCGGTTTGCGTTTCTACAAGGGCTCCGGAAACACAGGCACTCATGTCGCCCACCTCTGGACTGCGGCGGGCGCCTTATTGGCTACCGCTACGTTCACGAACGAGACTTCTTCCGGCTGGCAAACGGTCAACTTCTCGTCTCCCGTGGCCATCACTGCCAATACGGTCTACGTGGCGTCATACTGGGATCCAAACGGCGACTACGCGCTATCCCGGCCTTATTTTACGTCCGCCTATGACAACCCACCATTGCAAGCTCTTGCCAGCGGAACCGATGGACCTAATGGCGTGTATCTTGCCGGCAGCAGCGGATTCCCCACGGAATCTTATGACGACAGCAACTACTGGGTTGACGCGGTGTTCGTACTTTCAAGTTCTGCCGGAACGCCTTCAGGAACCACCCCCACACAACTCTTATCGGGC
>JBOIBD010000271.1:0-2530 GCA_050739415.1 Gammaproteobacteria bacterium
ATTCCAGGTCGATAAAGAACGAGGTGGAATCATTATACTTTTGATGCGCGCCGACACCGATACCGGTCACGTCGTGATGTCCGTCGAGGGTCTCAAAGTTCAGCTGGTTCCACTGTCCAAAGAAATAGACCCCGCTATCGAGTCCATAGGAAAATTCCAAACCATTGCCTGCTGAGCGGTCATTGAAATAGTTGGACCATTCCGAAAGGCGGTCGATCTGCAGATAGCTGTAACTAAATATATCATTGGAACTCTGACCCCGTGAATTCTGGCCACTCACTGCACCCTGACTACCGTTGATGGGTTGCAGAGGTAGGGGTTGTGTCTGGGTAGGGACAGGGTTAGTGGCCGGGACCGGTGTCTGTGCCTGCGGATCGGCCTGTACCACCAACGGCGACACCATTAGTAGTGTGGCAAACAATAATCCGAAGAGTTTCATTACAGTTTTCCTCCTTCACCTTGTAGTATTACTTGGCTATACATATCTGTGTGAATTCAGACTCCAGTGTATCCGATTGAGATTATTCATACGGACAAAAGCAACGCGAGCAAACCCACACTCGTCAATACGATGGTATACGGTAACGCCATCCAGACCATGCGCAAATAGGACAAGCGAATAAGAGGTGCTACGCCCGAGGTCAATAAGAACAGGAAAGCAGCCTGCCCGTTGGGCGTGGCCACGCTCGGGATATTGGTACCGGCATTGATGGCTACTGCAAACAGCTCAAGCTGCTGGCGGCTGATGTGATGCGCCAAAAATACTTCCTGCACCTGCTTGATGTACACCGTAGCCACGAAAACATTATCGCTCACCGCGGACAACAGGCCGTTGGCGAAATATAGGAGTACAAGTTGCGTCCGCCCCTCGAAACCCAGCACCCAGTTGATTACCGGTGTAAACAGATCGGCTTGTTGGATCACCGCCACGACAGCAAAGAATACCACCAGCAGTGCAGCAAACGGCATGGCTTCATGAAACGCATTGCCGAGGCGTTTTTCTTCCGTGATACCGGTAAACGCGGTCACGGTCAGCAACAGAGCCAGGCCGATAAGACCCACCTCGGCCAAGTGCAAGGCCAATGCCACGATCAGCAATATGCCCGCGATGGCCTGGATCGTGATTACGACGCGTTTGCGCGAGCTGTCTTGCCGCGCATTTTCATGGATGTATGTTTGTAATACCTGGCGCACACCAACTGGTAATTCGGCGCCATAGCCGAACAACTTGAGCTTCTCCAGGAAAACCACCATCAACAGGCCGGCAGCAATTACCGGCAGTGCCACCGGTGACATACGCTGCAAAAACTCGAGAAAATTCCACCCCATAGTCTCGCCGATGAGCAGGTTCTGAGGCTGCCCTACCAACGTGAGCACACCGCCGAGCGTTGTACCCACTGCTGCATGCATTATCAGGCTGCGGAGAAAGGCGCGGAATTCTTTCATCTCGGCGCTTTCCAACCCATGCGTCGCTTCTTTAATGGTTCGCTGATAGACGGCATAAAATCCACCTATGACAGTGATCACCACGGCAATCACAGTCAGGGCGTCGAGGAAAGCAGCGAGGAACGCCGCCACCAGGCAAAACAACAGGCTCAATAGCCATTTGCGCTGGACATCCAGCAACAGGCGCGTGAACACCGCCAGCAGCAGATCCTGCATAAAGAAAATACCGGACACCATGAACATAAGCAGCAGCAACACCGGCAGGTTGTGCGCGACTTCCTGATATACATGCAGTGGGCTGGCCATGCCGATGAGGATGGCTTCCAGCGCCAGCAAGCCGCCGGACTGCAACGGATAACAACGCAGCGCCATCGCCAATGTAAATATGAATTCCGCCACCAGCAGCCAGCCAGCCACGAATTCACCTGCGCTGAAGAACACTAGCGGATTGATGATCAAGAAAATGATGATGCAGAGTTTGTACCAGCCCGGCGCGGCACCCAGAAAAAGTGTCCGAACTGTATTGAACAGATTACGGAAGAGCATGCGTGCTCAGCTCGGAATATCCACCTAATCGTTCCACAGACATTTGCCCCCGCTTGCTTTGTTGATGGTTTCGAGGCGGAGCTTGTGCGCCTTGAGTTCTTCGTCTGAAGCACGGATGACCTCGAGATTGAGCCCCGTGCGGTCGATGATCTGCGGTTTGCCAGATCCAAAATGATCAGCCCCTGCTGTGGCTTCAAGCAACAGCGTCGCCTGGCCACCCGTCATGGCGAGATACACATCCGAGAGTATCTGGGCATCCAGCAGTGCACCGTGGAACTGTCGCGAGGCATTGTCCACGTTGTAACGCTTGCAGAGTGCATCCAGGCTGTTCTTCTGTCCTGGATGCAACCTGCGCGCCAGTTCCAGGGTATCGAGTACACCGCAACGCTGTGTGATGTCTGTGTTCGCATCACCTAGCAGGCGCAGTTCATTGTTGATAAACGCCACATCGAATGCGGCGTTGTGGATCACCAGTTCGGCATTCTCGATGAACTTCAGAAAGGCAGCAGCGATTTCTGTAAACTGCGGTTTGTTGGCC
>JBOIBD010000272.1:0-2517 GCA_050739415.1 Gammaproteobacteria bacterium
CCGCTGCCGATGAAACTGGCTCAATAACCAATCGCTATCTAGCCAGTCGGGGCCGCTTCCAGTTCCGGCGGTCACCCGGTAGCTGCTCCAAGGATAGGCGTTCACGGCCTTCACCATCCTCGCCCGGACTGGATTCAGTACGATATAGCGTGCCAGTTCCAGCACGTACCTATCCTTATCCACCAGGATGGCATGGTAGCGCCCTTGAAACACATGCCCCACCTTGCAGTGTCGGCGATTGAACGCCTGGGTGTAGATGCCATTCAGTTGGCGCATGCCGGCCGCCAGGTTGCCCTCGGGCGTCTCCAGCAGCAGATGATAGTGATTGCTCATCAAACAATAGGCATGGCATCGCCAATGGTAACGCTCGGCCAGCTTGCCCAGCAGTGCCAGGAAGGCCCGAAAATCCGTGTCATCCGCATAGATGCGCTGGCGGGCATTGCCCCGCGCGGTCACGTGATACACGGCACCGGGATATTCAATGCGTAACGGACGCGCCATCCTTAAAGAGTAGCACAGGAAACTTATATTTCAAGACCTGACCCTATTTTCTCGCACAATCACAGCCTCGTCAGCTGCATAATTAGAAGATAGACCCCTTTTCCCTATCACGGCATTTTGTCGACATCGATCTCGAAACTCGATTTTCGATAAATCTGCTCGAATATCTTCTTATCAGGGATGTATCTGTATATAAAGATGATGTCTTCTTCCTTATAAGGAATCGTTAACGTGTGTACTGCTATGCCAGAGACAACGATGTCTAGATATCCATTTCCGCTCAGGTCAACGAGATCAGTATCTAACATTTTAGTTTTATAAACCAACCCATCGTTGTGGGTGTCATATGTTCTTAGATCGAGATTAGCAATGCTCAGGCCACCATTTCCTTTTGTCGTCAACTCAACTCTTCCTTTCAGTATTACTCCATGCCCTATATCAACATTGATGGATCGGTTCTGGTTCCCAGCTCTCATTTCATGGAAAAGTTTTGCCATATCTGATTGCAATGACCGCTCGGCGTGAGCTGTCGAATATGATCCCATCAAAATCAGAAGAATGAATAAGGTATACAGAATCTTTAACATTTGAAACATCCTCACTCTTCCGGTTGGGGTAGCTGGATTGGAGTAACCACAGTTGGATTTCTATATCTTTGTATGATTTTATCCTCATAATTCTTGTCATACGGTAAACTATTGGTAGTCTGCTCATCACGTCCGTTATAGCGTTGAAGGGCTTTCTCCAATCCATCGAAGGTGCCGCTCGGCCTATTCATTGGCGGTTGACCGGAAACTCCAAATCCTTTCCTAATCATCATAATAATTCCCGCTTTCAAGTTCGTTTTGAAATCACCACCACCAGCCTCTGATTTCTTTAAACCTAAACCAGTTTTATATTCGTTCCAGTCAAATTTCGAAGCATTAACCTGAAGAGGGTCTATTTCCCATGCGGCTTCTGAGGTTGCATCCTGGCCACCACTTTCTTGAAGCATCCATGCTTTCGGAGCGAATGGGGTCAGGTCTTGAAATATCAGTTTTCATGATTAATGACTTTACTTACCGTCGTATAGTGCATGTCTAACGTATCCGCAATCGCCACTAGAGTATAACCATGTTCACGATGGGCGCATTGGATCAGGGCATTCCGTTGAGTCTTGGTGAGCTTCGTGCCAGCAGCAAACAGTGTTTTGAGCGCCGGTCGCCCGGCAAACCGTTGACGGCGTGGGATTTCTTTCAGGTTTCTGCCACGTGCCTGGCGGCGGGCATGGCGTGCAAACTCATCGTCGCCCAGAAATATCTGCCCGGTCACCTGCTCCCAGGGACCGGGGCTCCCTTGACCCGCGCGGACAAATTCCCGGTAACGCCGTTGGGCGCGACTCCGCTGCCGATGAAACTGGCTCAATAACCAATCGCTATCTAGCCAGTCGGGGCCGCTTCCAGTTCCGGCGGTCACCCGGTAGCTGCTCCAAGGATAGGCGTTCACGGCCTTCACCATCCTCGCCCGGACTGGATTCAGTACGATATAGCGTGCCAGTTCCAGCACGTACCTATCCTTATCCACCAGGATGGCATGGTAGCGCCCTTGAAACACATGCCCCACCTTGCAGTGTCGGCGATTGAACGCCTGGGTGTAGATGCCATTCAGTTGGCGCATGCCGGCCGCCAGGTTGCCCTCGGGCGTCTCCAGCAGCAGATGATAGTGATTGCTCATCAAACAATAGGCATGGCATCGCCAATGGTAACGCTCGGCCAGCTTGCCCAGCAGTGCCAGGAAGGCCCGAAAATCCGTGTCATCCGCATAGATGCGCTGGCGGGCATTGCCCCGCGCGGTCACGTGATACACGGCACCGGGATATTCAATGCGTAACGGACGCGCCATCCTTAAAGAGTAGCACAGGAAACTTATATTTCAAGACCTGACCCCATTTTCTCGCGAACGTAATCCAAATCACGCTGCGGATCGCACCGAGCAATCCGAGCCGACTGTATGCGGCGGTAGCGAGCAAGAAGGATG
>JBOIBD010000273.1:0-2502 GCA_050739415.1 Gammaproteobacteria bacterium
GACTCGGCCACGCGGCCCTGATCAACGACGAGGTGCGCGTCACGGGCAACTATTCCTACGATGCCAGCACCATTGGTGGTCCGGGATGGATGCTGGTGGGCGACGCCTTCGCATTTCTCGATCCGGTATTTTCCTCCGGTGTATACCTGGCGATGAGTGGCGCGGAATGCACCGCACAGGTGGTCAATATCGCCTTGCGTGATCCGGCGCGTGAATCAGTCGAGCAACGCCGTCTGGAGAAGCGCCTGCGCGCCGGCATGCGGCGCTTCGCGTTTTTCATCTATCGTTTCAACTCGCCAGTGATGCAGAATATATTCCGTCACCCACGCAACATCTGGGAAGTCGAGCAGGGCGTGATCTCGATGCTGGCCGGCGATTTGTTCGATTCGCGCAAGGTATGGTGGCGCTTGCAGTTCTTCAGACTGATATACGCCGTCGCCACGCTGCTCGATCTGCGCCGCTGGAATATCGAACGCCGCTACCGGCTGGCGCAGGCAAGAGCGGATTTCAGCGGCGGCACCACGCCGGTGGATCCGGTGTGAGCTGGTAGGGCAGCACACCAGTTTCAATTCATCGCATCCCACTTCGCAGCTCGCGCGAGCCGCTTCTTGTCGCAATCACAGGCACGCGGCTATCGCTGATGCTGTGTGTGTTCAAGCCACATACGGTTCACACCGTTAATCTGCCAACACAAGCGACTTCACAATTCAATATTAGCCTCGGTGTGGGCGGCGACATTGTATACGGTACATTCATCCACTACATGAATCCGGCTTGTGAGAGCTTCATTGCTAGTCCACTGGTGAGCCCTAGCGACGGAATGGCCTTCGGCGTCATGCTGGCCTGGATTTTTAAACGTAATAACAATTGAACGTGTAACAAGTTGCATTGTACGTTAATCAATCGCCATTTTTCGATAGAGAGATTAATATCAAAAGAACAATACCCAAGACAATACCGATCACCGGTACAATCAATAGTATCAAATCAATAATCATAACAGTCACACTCCACGTTTCTTCACACGATTTCACCCAGCAATTTCGTTCAAAACCCGCAAACGATTACGACTGTGTACTTAACGGAGCTGTAAAAACAACCTGCTAGCCAGGTACAGTGGCGCGGAGTATCGCTTCGCGCCGCTACTCAGGGTGTGGCGCCTGGAAGTGCCGACGCAGTAGAAAAAGCGGAGGCGGCAAATACCCGCATTTTTCGCTCATTTCAACTATTTGAAAAATGGTGAAAACCGGAAATCGAATTTTCGGTTTTGATTTGAAAGAGGCCACGAAACCTTTTTCAGCAACCTGCTACGGTTATTCGTGTCGTTTGATGGCCTACTGTGCGCTACAGTCTGTTGAATATCTCCTCGTACAAATCTTCTCCGTAACTCGTTTGCAGCGGTTCTCCGATCATCAACCTAAACGTCCGCCCGCCGTCAGCCAGCCGCTCGGCTCGCAGGAAAACCACGTTTTTCAAATGATTTTCATAGAGACGGTGAGCGAATTCGTATAAATGCGTCACAAAGAAAATCCTGACTCGCTTTTCCAGTAATGCGCTCACAATCTGCCGGGCAATTTCCGAGCCTTCTCTCTCATTCGTTGCCGCAAACGACTCATTGAACAACATTAGCGAATTTTCAGTCACATTGTCCACGATAGTATTCATCCTGCCGAGTTCCTCATCCAATTTGCCGCTCTCCATGCTTTGGTCTTCCTCCCGCTTGTAATGCGTGAACAACTTGGCGCACAGCGTGGAGCAAAAATATTCGGCCGACACAAAGATACCGGCTTGCATCATCATTTGCGCAAGCCCGATGCTGCGCAAGAAGGTTGACTTGCCGCCCTGATTCGCGCCAGTGATAATCACAATGTCCTTGTTATCGGCATTCACATCGTTGCCGACGGCCCTGCGTTCCAGATTAAGGCTCAAGCAGACATCGTAGAGCCCCTTGAATGCAAGACTGCGTTCGCCTGGCTCCGCTGGCACTGGAAAGCACACAGGCTCCCCCTTCCTGGCAAGTTGCTCGTGCAGATTCAGGCAGCCCAGGTAAAAAGCCAGTTCGGTGCGCAACAGACTGAAAAAACTGAGGATATGATCGGTTGACCGTGCGAGCGCTTTGCCTGCTTGGTCTATTCCCCTATCTCTCAATTCCGACAGAGCTTTGGCTCCAGCTTCGTCGCGCGCAGGTACGTGCCAAGTATATTCCGTGGGTTTCAACGCAAATATACGTTGCACCCATCCATGACGTTGTTCCGAGATTTTACGCAGTGTGTAATTGGTTCCCTTGCAGCCTTTTCCCAGGCCGGCGCTGATCAGGACACCGGCGCCGAATGTCAGTTGTTTCAAGTGATTCTCAATGCTGGAAAAATATTCATCATCGAGCTCCCGCTGCAACATGGCAAAGAGGGTCCTGAAACCTTCAGACTCAAACTCGTCCGCATGTGTGTCGGCCACCTGCCTCAATCTTTTGAGAAGGGTCACAAATAACTGCATCACTTCTAG
>JBOIBD010000274.1:0-2500 GCA_050739415.1 Gammaproteobacteria bacterium
AACTCACGGTGTTAACCAGCGAGATGTGATAGTAATCCACGCTGAGGTCATAGCCGGGAATCCAGTCCGGGTTATATACGAAGCCCACAGTCTTGGAGATGGAGCGTTCGGGTGTAAGGTCAGGGTTGCCACCGAAAAGAGTCTGAATCTGACTATTCGGCTGAACCTTCCCGAGTGGGTGACCATTTGCAACGCAATATATTGCGGCCGGATTTTGTGGCGGACCGCCTGGGACCTTGGATGCACAAGGATCTGTTACCGCCGGGAAGTTGTTGCCAACGCCGGCATAGAACTCGCTCACGCTCGGCAGACGGAAGCCCTGGGACCAGCTGCCGCGCAGCAGCAAATCATCAGTGGCTTGCCAACGCAGGGCTGCGCGAGCAGTAGAGGCATGATCTGCACCTGGCACATATACCTGGCCTGCACCCACGCCGCCCCACTTGAACTGCGACCAACGGTTGGCAACGTCCAAGCTCACATCCTTCATGAACGGCATATCCGAAACCAGCGGGATATTGAACTCCACGTACTGGGCATTGGTCGCCTCGCGTCCCTCGGTTGGCAGAGAAATATTGTCCGTGGTATTGCCTAATGCGACGAGCGGATCCGGAAGGTAGGCACCATCGGCTTCGAGATACTCATAACCGACAGCCACACCGACAGGGCCTGCGGGTAGATTGAACAGGTCACCGTTAGTGATATTACCGGTGTAATTGCGGGTATTGGAGATGGTCTCCGGATGCTCCTGGAAGGTGACGTAGGCTACCTGCTGAGGCGTGATGGTGCCACCACTTGGCCCGGCCCCACCAAACAGGTTAAGCGGTACGCAACCCGCCGTCGTTGGGCACTGGTTGCTCAAGGCCGATTGCAGGCGTTGGGTATTGAATTGACCATCTGTAAGATCATTGAAGTACTGACGGCCGTAGCTCGAATGTACATCCCAATCCCATTCGTTACCGGCCACGTTAAAATAGCCGTTTAGGCCCATGCCGATATGGTAGGTATCCACATTTTGATTGTAGAGACGATTACCTGCCTCGAGTGGACGACGGAATAGGCCCTCATCCGTCACGCCAGTGGTCATGCAGTTGGGTGAACCATACGCTGCGCACCATGTTGCGAATTGTGGCTGACTCGGAAAATACGGAACCAAGTCCACGCCAAAGGGATTATATGGATTGGCAGCACCAATACCGATGTTCGCACCACCGTTTGTCGTACCGTTATTGATAAATCCAGTGAATAGTGGTGCGGGCGCGAGTTGTTGCACAGACTGACGATTATCGAACAACACATCTGAGGTAAACGTCAGGTTGTCGGCCAAGTCGTAATGGCCTTGTACGTACATGCTGGTGGTCTCAAGAGGAGCCAACAGGTAGTTCAAGGGTGCGTAGTTAAATTTATCCGCATCGGTGAAATCAGCATACTGATTAAGGCCGGGGGGCGATTGACCATAACTGCCGGGCTTAATCGTGGTCATGTCGCAGAAACCTGACGTTGGGGTGGTGGTCACGGAACTGCCGGCTCCGATAACCTTGCTACAGATACCAGGCCCCATGATAAAACGCCCTGCTGGAGTCGCGCTGCTGCCACCGCCTACGCCCCATAGGGCTTCCTTGGATATAGTGCGATTACCGGCTTCGATCGGCTGCTGGTTGGTATAACCTACATTCAGCACCAAATTTGAGCGGTCGGTCGAAGTGCCAACCGTGAAGTTATAGGCCTGGTTCTTGCCGTCCCAGCCTCCGCCCTCGCCGCGGCCGTCATACATACCCATATAGGCACTAGCTTCGGCCCCACTGAAGTTCTTGATGGTAATGATGTTGATCACACCTGCGATGGCATCCGAACCGTAAATGGCCGAAGCGCCGTCTTGCAGAATTTCAATGTGATCCACGATGGATGTTGGAATGGTATTCAGGTCTACTACATTGCTAAGACTGGTACCGATACGATGGCCATCCACCAAGATCAGCAAGCGCTGAGCGCCGAGATTGCGCAGGTCGATTGTGGAAGATCCATTATTGCCATTGTTGACTAGCAGGTTGACGCCGCCGGCACTGGAAGTCAGATTCTGTAACACATCGCCAATCTGGGTAAAACCAGATTCTTTAATCTGTTGGGCCGTCACGATGGTGATGGGCTGCGCCGTTTCGACGCTGGTGCGCTTGATGCGCGTGCCTGTCACTTCAATCTTGCCGAGCTGTGCGGTGTTGTTCTGGTTTTGATTCTGGTTAGTAGTGCTCTGCGTGGCATCCTGGGCGAAGACCGCCGGGGCTGCGAGAGCTGTTGCCGCGCCCGCCACCAAGGCATAACGCACGGCTTTGCTGATTAGGTTGCTGTTCATCCGATACTCCTACAATTGTTTAAGAGCTTGGAACTGGTACGCCTCTTGGAAACGTGAAGTAGCACGTTACTGAGGCCCAAATCTACATCCGGTCGTATTCAGCGATACCAAGCGAACCTGGCCCGCCCTATTCTGACCGGTGAAATATAGCAC
>JBOIBD010000275.1:0-2485 GCA_050739415.1 Gammaproteobacteria bacterium
CCTGTGGAAGAGTGCGGAGAAAGCCAGCGAAGCGGCTGAGGCTATGGGCATCACCGCGGAACGACTCAAGAGCCTCGGACTCATCGATGCAGTGTTGAAAGAACCGCTGGGCGGCGCGCACCGCAACGCAGATGCCATGGCTGCCACTGTCAAGAATGCACTGAGCGACAACTTGAGCCGCCTCGAGCATGTCTCCATGGATGAATTACTGGAAGCTCGCTACAAACGTTTCATGTCCTTCGGCAGCTACAAAGAGTGAGCGCCGCAGCCACTCGCCGCCTGTGAGTTTCGATTCCGATAAATTGATCGCAGTGCTGCGCGGACTCCCGGCTGCGCAATGCTATTGGATCGGTTATAGCGGCGGTATGGATTCCAGCGTGTTATTGCAGGCTCTCGCGCAGCAAAAGCAGGTGCTCGGGGCCGAACTGCGTGCCATTCATGTCAATCATCACATTCACCCTCAATCCGATGACTGGCAGGCGCATTGCGAACAGGCTTGCGCCAAGCTGCTAGTGCAGCTCGAATGCGGCAGTGTGGAAATCAGTACCACGAAGGGCGAGAGTCTTGAGGCGGTGGCACGCCAGCGTCGCTATGACGTGTACCGAGGCCTGATGCGCGAAGGCGACATGTTGCTGTTGGCCCATCATCAAGACGACCAGATGGAAACATTTTTACTGCAAGCTTTGCGTGGTGCAGGTTTGCGTGGTCTCGCCGCTATGCCGGTGATGACCGAATTCGCTGGCGGCAGACTGGCGCGCCCACTGCTCGGATTTACACGTGCTGAACTGCATGACTGGGCGCAAACGCAAAAACTAACCTGGCTGGAAGATCCCAGTAACGCGGATACGTGTTTTGACCGCAACTATTTGCGCCAATGCGTGATTCCACAAATACAAGAGCGCTGGCCGTCGGCGGCACAAACCATTTCTCGCAGCTCGCGCCACTGCAGTGAGCCCCTAGAGTTGTTGGCGGTATTGGCGGAAGGAGACTTGCAGCGCTGTTCAGATTCAACAGGTGACGCGTTATCGGTGCCTGCCTTGCAGACGCTTGGTGACATGCGAGCAAAAAATGTGTTGCGGCATTGGCTGGAAGGACTGGCTTTACCGTTGCCACCCGCTCACAAGGTGGAACAAATCCTGCAGGAAGTGCTGCCAGCCCGGGCTGACCGTAATCCTTGTGTTATATGGCAAGGTGCGGAACTGCGTCGCTACCATGACCGCCTGTATGGTCTGCGACCATTGCCCGAGCCTTCAACTGAAGAATTTCAGCTTCGCCCAGGTGAATCCTTGGAACTGTCTCCGGGCCTCGGGAGGCTAGGCTTGGTGCCGGTTGCTGGTGAGGGCCTCCGCGCGGCAGCGTGCCCGGCCGTGGGGTTGAGGGTGCGTTTTCGTGTCGGCGGAGAAATTTGCCAGCCTCTGGGCCGCAGTCACCACCGGCCTCTGAAGAAATGGCTCCAGGAATTTGAAGTATTGCCCTGGATGCGGGAGCGCTTACCCCTCATCTACATCGGCGACCAGTTGGCTGCCGTGGCCGGCTTGTTTGAATGTGCACCGTTTGCGGTTGGGCCTGGCGAGCCAGGTTTACGCATTGAGTGGCGATCTCATCCCGCACTGCATTGAAACCTCGCGCTGGTACGACCAGTACGCGATTTTGCTTCTTTCACCCCCCAGATTCTGTTACGCTGTCTTCCCGATTCAGCGGAGCCATCCCGGCACCGCGTCGGGAGTTCAGATGGCCCAATTCGTATTTGTCACCGGCGGTGTAGTTTCCTCCTTGGGGAAAGGCATCGCTTCCGCCTCCTTGGGCGCCATTCTTGAAGCCCGCGGTCTGAAAGTCACCATGGTGAAGCTGGATCCCTACATCAACGTGGATCCCGGCACCATGAGCCCGTTCCAGCACGGCGAGGTATTCGTGACCGAGGACGGGGCGGAGACCGACCTGGATCTGGGTCACTACGAACGCTTCGTGCGCGCCCACATGGGCCGCAGCAACAATTTCACCACCGGCCGCATCTACGAGAACGTGATTCGCAAGGAGCGCCATGGCGATTATCTCGGTGGCACGGTACAGGTGATTCCACACATCACCGACGAGATCAAGCGTTGCATCCGCGAAGGCGCCGGCAACGCCGACATCTGCATGGTGGAGATCGGCGGCACGGTCGGCGATATCGAATCTCTGCCGTTTCTCGAAGCAATCCGCCAGATGGGCATCGAGATGGGTCGCGGTAAATGTGTATACATGCACTTGACTCTGGTTCCCTACATACCCACTTCCGGTGAAACCAAGACCAAGCCCACTCAGCATTCCGTGAAGGAACTGCGCTCCATCGGCATCCAGCCGGATATCCTGTTGTGCCGCGCCGCCAAACCATTGCCGGACGAGGCGCGCCGCAAAATTGCGTTGTTCACCAACGTGGAAGAGCGTGCCGTCATCTCTGCGCCGGATGCGGACGACATCTACAAGATTCCGCTGATCCTGCACA
>JBOIBD010000276.1:0-2484 GCA_050739415.1 Gammaproteobacteria bacterium
GGGTGTTTTGGTGGATAATTGTGACGGCACTCATCGTGTTAGCTGCAACTGACCCGTATCAGCGGGAAAAACTTCATTGACCTCGCAATCTACACGCTCCTCCTCGCATTGGTCTGGGTAACGTGGCGGCAACAAATTATCCGTGCAGTCAAACGGGGCTTCATCTGGTCCATGGCAGAGGTGGAGAACCAATTGAAAAAATAGCCGCGCAGCTTGATGAAGCCTTAAAATCTCCGAAATAAAGATCCATTTGCCTCTGCGCCGGACGCGGCGGACACGCGCCTTAACCTTGTTTAATACCGTATTCGTGATACAGTCCGCGTCATTATGAAAAAGCAACCAGATAATGGAAGCGATGACCGTCTAGACCCTTTTCATCCAGCCAATTGTATCAACCCTCGCGCTGTTATTGAAATGCACCTTAACGTGGCCCTTGCGGGGCTGAAATGGCTGAAAGAGAATGTCCGCGATGAAAAGACCTATGGCAACGGCGTTGAAGATGACGTTATAAAGACACTGAGCGACTTCAACGACGAAATGCAACGATATTTCGGAATGGCAAAATGGGGCCACACGGAGCCATCACGATGAGAAATAAAAGGTCTAAACCGACATTTCCCATATGGGTTGTTGCCCACGACCGGCGTGGGCTGTTTTAGTGATTTTCTTCCTGTTCCATAATTTTGCAAGTCTTTTCCCTGTCCGTTTTCGGTTTTTCGCTGGCACCGGGGGTTGTTTCGGTGCCTTTTGGAGCTCCAAAGCCCTGTTGCTCCCGGATGCGAAGACACCTCCTCCGTTATTTCGTGTGATCTCATACAATACCTTTCACTTTTATCATCCTGACATCGCGGTTGCCAATCTCAGCCGATCAATCGCTCTCAGAATGTCTTGGAACAACCCTTGCGGAACCGCCACCTCCGCCATCTGGAAGACCACCTGCCGGGAATGGCGCACGACCTTCGCCCCGATCTTGATCAGTTTCTCCCGCAACGTCGTCAATGTCCAGTGACGCACCGCTTGGGGCAGCACCGCCTGCCGCAGAAAGTTGCCCAGATTGTAGGCCAACACGAACAGTTGCAGCCGCACCTGATTATCTACAAAGTCGTGACAGGACAGGCGCGTCCATTTGACGGCGTTCTTGCCTTCCTTGATCCACTGTTCCGCCGTGCCCCGCTGGTTGTAGAAACGCACCACCGCTTTGGCAGGCCGGGTTAGATTGGTTACGATAAACCCGACGCGAGGGAACAGTTCGCCACTATGCCATTCCACCTTGGCCACCACGCGACGAGCGCAACCCCAACTCTTGGCCTGATACAAAAACCCGGCATACCAGACTACCGGCGTGTTCGAGGGACGCCCCACCGGTCGAGTCAGCAACGGCTCGATGTCCCGCAACAACGCATCATTGCCCGGCAGGCGGATGGCATACTCGAAACCCTCGACTTCCAGATACTCATAGAGTTCCGGGTTGGCAAAGGCGGCGTCGGCCCGAAAATATCGCCGCAGGTTCCGCCCCTGATAGCGGGCCACCACCGGTGCCAGCACCGTCCGCCAATCCTTGGCACTATGCACGTTGCCCTCGCGCAGCAGCGACTGCTCCACATCGCCGAACTGGTTGAAGCAGAATAGCGGATGATAACAGGTGCAGGCAAAATGCCCGTTGTAGGCGGTGCCCTCCTGCTCGCCATAGGTCTCGCTCACTGAACTGTCCAGGTCCAAGATGAGTTCCCGCATCGGTTGGCGTGCCCGCAGCCGGTCAATCCAGTTCCCGGATAACTTCGTCAACTCCGTCAGATTGCCCGGCTGGGTCAACACCTCGGTCTCGAAGCGTCCCATCTGGCTGGTAGAAGCTGCCGTGCGTTCCGTGGCCCGCCCGCCGACAATGTGCCGCATGGTGGGATCCACCGAGAGCCGTTCCGCGTCATTGGTGTCCTCATAGCCCGCCAACCGGCTGAAGATTGATTGCCGCATCAGCGCAACCAGCGAGTGTTGCGTGTTCTTGCCCGTGCGCCAATCGCTCAAGAGATCATCCGCCAGAACCGTCAGACCCAACGCCTCATCGAGTTCCCGGTAGACCAATAGCCCGGCGTCGGAGGTGACCTTGGAACCGTGGAACTCCAGCTTCAAACGGCGATCAAAAGCCACCCGCAGAGCCGGTTTTTTGCCCGCACCCGTTGGATTCTCCCTTTTTTGCTGCTTCAACATAGATGATAGCCTTTGTTTATGCGGCTCCATTGTATGTCAATAACTGCGACTTTCAAACTGAATCTGGGAAATATGGGTTCATTAGGATTACGAACGCGCCGCCATTATTAATAGTGGGTCACTCGGGAATTTTTAAAGGGGGCTATAAAGGCAGTGGCCTTGCCTCGATTTGGTGGACAATCGTTGGGTGATTGTGTGAGCTAACACGCACAACACCATGAACAACGAAAACCAAGTCCAACGCAAATACAAACGATACGACGAAGCCTTCAAACGCAG
>JBOIBD010000277.1:0-2457 GCA_050739415.1 Gammaproteobacteria bacterium
TCTATCAGCAGCCACTTGCCGCGAAAATTGGCGAGGTCGGTGCGCGCGCCGGACTGAGTCTCGAGGGCCACCCCGGGTATGGGCACCGGGTGCTCCTGAACCGCAATCCGGTGTGCCGTCTCGGCGGTGAATGCGCGGAAACGATCGGTGACATCGGCCAGCACGGCGGTGCCGGCCAGCAGCAGCACGAAGCTAGCCAGTAGAGTGCGCAGCATCGGCGTCAATCGACGCTCCTCCCCCGGAGCCGGGCGCAGAGCCGGCAGCCGGCGCCGTCGACAGACCGATGATGATACGGGCGGCGAAGTACAACATCCCCAGAATTATCAGGATGGCACCGACCGAGCCGACCCTGTCGTAAGGCATCCATTGCGGCAGATGTTCGGCGTAGCGCCGCGGTACGCTCATGTGACCGGCGTCGAGGAACGCCAGGGTGAAGATCAGCGCGCCGGCGATATACACCGGAAAGCCCAGCCTGTCGGCGCCCCTATCATCCGGCGACTGTGCTCGGCTGCCAATCACGTGGTACATCAGAGCCAACGCCATGGGCAGCACGCCGAGTATCAGATAGAAATGGAAGTGGCCCGGCACCCACTGAGTGTTGTGCATCACCAGGTTCACCCTTATCGTGCCGTCGATGATGGCTGGCACGATGCCTGTGGCCCAGCCGAACACCGCCAGCACGCAGAGCCTGGCCGGCATCTTCCAGCGGATATTCGAGCGATAGATATTGGTCAGGACGCCATAGGCCGTTACCAGGAATACCGGGAAGCCAGCACCATAGGAAACGATCTGGCCGACGATCTGCAGCCAGCGCGGCTCGGCGTAATCCATCAACAGATGGTGTGGAAACACGATAATCACAAAAAGGCAGCTCACGGCCCATGACCAGAGGAATACGCGGGAGATCGGATAGGCGCGTCGGCTGTATCGGGGTATCAACTCATACACGGCAATCACGCCCATGTAGATGGTCGCATTGATGACCATGTGGCCGAACCAATAGATCAGGTTCTTGGCCATCAACGCGTTGAGCACGTCCGATGGGAAATAGGCATTGATCAGGCTCATCACCAGGATCACGGCGCCCGCAAGGATGCCCAGCCCGTTGGCGATGATCACCATGGTGCTGGCGACCACGGTCTTCGGATGCAGCGGATCGATTTCACCGCCGAACAGCCACTGCAGACCCAACCCGCGCCCGAGGTTTCCGAAGACACGGATGATGCCCGCCGCAGCGTCCAGGTAGAACAGCAGCATGCCGACGCCGATCAGCAAATAGCCGACCATGAACAGCGCCGCGGCATTGATGCTCCAGATGCCCATCGAGTGCACGGGAAGCGGATACAGAAACGTCCACATGCCCGCGTAACCACCGATAAAGATGGACCCGATGATGCACAGCGCGCCCAGCATGAACAGCACGTAGTTGCTGAGAAACGCCCATAGATGCAGGTGCACGTATTTGCGCAGGAAAAACCACATCACCGCGTTCGTCACCAGACTCATGGTGCCGACCATGCCGCTTCCGTGCATGGTCAGAAATCGGAAAAACATCTCCGGCGCGACGCCGAGCCAGCCCCCCTGAGTCATGCGCATGGCCAGTCCCAACAGCATCATCAGCAGGAACAGCACCAGCGCGGAGATGAGATACAGGTTGAATGCGATGCGCTCCGGCCGGGAAAGCTTTTCTTCATCAGGATAAAGCGTCAAGGCGCTCATGGTCGGCCTCCATCGGCAGCGACGACCTGGATGTCTGCGGTCATGACGTCATGACCCAGCCCGCAATATTCGAGACAGCGGATCGTGTACGTGCCGGGTGTACGGAAGGTGTAGAGCAACTTGTTGACATACCCCGGCATCGCCTGGGTCTGGATGGCAATGCGGCCGTCCGGCGCGTAGATCGCGAAACCGTGGTTGACGTCGTCGCTGGTCACACGAAACTCGAGCGGAACACCGGTCTTGAATTTAGTTTCACTCAGGGACCATGACCATTGCCGGCCGACCACGTTGATCACCTCGGATGCCTGCAAAGACGCGTGCTGAGGTGGGATGGGAAAGTGCCGCAGGGTTGCATAACTGATGCCGACGAACAGTACGAGCAGCACGAGAAACAGCCATCCGCGCAGCGTATTGGAAGTCTTGTGCGCCCGGCGGGCCTCGGCTTCGTCCGCTGGTTTGCCGGCCTGGTAAATGACGTACAGAAATCCCAGCGTGACCAGCCCCATGCCGATGAGGCTGATTAGCCAGATCTTATTCTGGAAAATCATTGCGTCCCCCGCGCAATCAGACTGCATTTTACGATGCGCCCGTTCACTGCGTGTGTCAAGAGTATGCCGTCGGACAGCAGCAGCGATCGCCACTCGGGCACAAAGAATGGCGAATGGGCCGAGGGTGTTACTACGCGCCAGGCGCTCATCGTGCGCGGATCTGCCGAAGGCACGCGCTACATCCTTCTCC
>JBOIBD010000278.1:0-2455 GCA_050739415.1 Gammaproteobacteria bacterium
CAGCAGTACCGGTTTGAGCAGTTGGCTGCCATACAGTTCCGCCAGGGTCTGATAACGCGGATACAAAATCAGTTTAGGCCACCCAGCTGGCACAATGGTCTTGCCCAAGCGTATGCCAGGCACCGGCAGGATGCCCAGCACGCCGCTCACACTGCGCGTATCCGAACCAACGCTCACATCGGGAAGCGTCTTCACATCAGGGCCCGTTACAAAACCGCGATCTACCAGCAGGATGTCTCGCTGCGATTCCAGCACAAACGGCGTGAGTACCTCATAACCGACCTGATCGCCGTGTTGCATATCCTGCAACAGCACCTGATGCGCACCGTCATAATGACCTTGCGCCAGAACATGCCGGTAGCGCGGCAGCATTTCAAGACTACCGGTTACGACTGTGTTATTAAGGGAAACCGGAGGCAACATCGTGACCTGATGGTACTGAGTCAGCAACTTGCGTTTGTAGTCGGCCCGGCGTAATTGCCAGATTCCGAGACACACCAAAATGATCAGCAGCAGCACCGTCACCAGCGTTGGCCACAGGGTCGGATGGAACTGCCATTTGCTTATGCGCATGTCTGCGTGTTAATTTGCACTTGAGTTATCTCAAAAACCACTGCGCTTGGCATAACTTTGTTGAGCGTCGGTTCACAACATGATCTCTGATATCGTCATACTCGTCATACTGTTCATTATCATCGTTAGCCTGTTCTCGGGTTTATATTTCATGTTGCACGATCGTGGCGAGTCCACTCGCACAGTGAAAGCCCTGACCGTGCGCATTGTCATATCATTGATCCTGTTCGCATTGCTAATGATTGGTTACTGGACAGGATGGTTGCATCCGCACAATCTGTTTCCACCTCATCACTAGAACCTATCTCAAAACTACTGCGCTTGGCATAACTTTGTTACGTATAGGCTCGAAATGCTCATGTACTGGCCTGTACACTCCGCTTTCTCGCCGCCGCGCGCCGCGTTCTGTCTACGCTCGCGACGTTTTGAGATGGGCTCTAGAACCTGCAACAAAACGTCGGTACCAGGAAAACAAGAAGCGCTGCACTAGCAGCGCTTCTTGTTTTTAAGCTCTACCGGCTGTTCGTCAGAGCCAATAGACGAATATGAACAGTCCCAACCACACCACATCCACAAAGTGCCAGTACCAGGACACAGCTTCGAAGGCGAAGTGGTGTTGAGGTGTGAAATGACCCTTGAGGGAGCGCAGCAAAATCACGCTCAACATGATCGCGCCTATGGTGACGTGCAAGCCGTGGAACCCTGTCAGCATGAAGAAGGTGGAACCGTAGATGCCGCTGCTGAGTGTCAGGTTCTGCTTGGTATAAGCCTCAATGTATTCATGCGCCTGCAGACCCACGAAGCTGAAACCCAGAATGATAGTGAACAAAAGGAACCAGCAGAGTTTCTTGCGATTACCTTGCTTGAGTCCCCAATGGGCGATGGTCACAGTCAGGCCGCTGCTGAGTAATATCAAGGTATTGAGTGCGGCGATGCCGGTGGCGGTCATGCCCTCGAAGCTGCCGCCCACGTTGCCCGGACCATTACTGGGCCAGACCGGCTCATAGCCTTTCCAGATGATGAGGTTGGTGAACAGGCTATTGCTACCACCGCCCAGCCAGGATTCCACGAATACGCGCGCATAGAACAGCGCGCCGAAGAATGCACCAAAGAACATCACTTCGGAAAAGATGAAAAACGTCATACCCCAGCGGAACGAACGGTCCACCTGGGCGTTGTAGGTGCCGCTCAGGCTTTCGGCGATTACCGTGCCAAACCAGCCAAACATCATCAGAAAGATGATGATGACTCCCAGCAGGAACAGGTATTTTCCGACGCCCAGGTCCTCGAGCCACAGGGCCCCGCCCACCGCAGTGGTAAACAGGCCCACCGAACCCATGATAGGCCAATGTGTGCCGTGCGGGATGTAATAATGATTACCGGCGTGCGCCTCTGCTGACATTTTTATCTCCCGTTGCCTTGTGTCATCGTCATTCTTCGAAACGGTTTGTAATCAATCTATCTGTGCCGAAACAGCGTTCTTGTCCGGGGTGATATTAAAATAGATATAGGAAATGGTCACAACGTTCACGTCCTGCGGCAATGCCGTGTCCAGGTAGAACTTCACCGGCATCTGACGTGTCTCGTGCGGCGCGAACGTTTCATGAGTGAAACAGAAACATTCTGTCTTGTGCACATATTTCGCCGCCCGTCCCGGTGCATAGCTCGCTACCGCCTGGGCTTCCACCGGACCACTGCTGCGGTTGGCGGCATAAAACGAGGCGCTGTACAGCTCGCCCGGATGTACCCGCAGGCTGCCCGTGTCGGGACGGAAATCAAATGGCAGACTGGTGCTGGTGGTGGTCACGAACTGCACCAGCACCGTGCGGCTGGTGTCCACGTTGCCGGCGTAGGCCGCCGAGGTTATTTCCACGCCGCGGCC
>JBOIBD010000279.1:0-2448 GCA_050739415.1 Gammaproteobacteria bacterium
GGCCAGCACTGAAGCCAGCCGGTGACAAGCGTGACGAGGAGCGCCGGTCATGAGCCTCAACGGAACCGTGTGGACCCCGATCGGCCCCAGCCCAATCTCTGAGGACAGCACTCAAGACAACGGCCTGGTTACGTGCATCGCAATTAATCCATACAACCAGAATGTGATCTATATCGGCACTGCAGGCGGCGGCGTCTGGCGCACGCGAGACGGGGGCGCGACATGGACCCCGCTTTTCGACCGGCAGTTAGCGCTCGGCATCGGCGAGCCTGGCGCCTTGGCTATCGATCCCAATAACACCGACATTATCTATGCCGGAACCAGCCAACGAGTCATTTTGGGGACCGGAAATAGCGCGTTTTTTGGCCCCCCGGACTCATCGCAGGCACTATTTAAATCGACCGACGGCGGCAATAGCTGGATCCAACTGGGGTCTGGGTTCCCTTCCGGGAACACAGGTAACGCCCGTAATTTGTTTTTGGGCCAAGACATCAACGTCGTTATCGTTGATCCGGCTGATAGCAACACACTCTATCTTTCTTGCTTCAGCGGGGTTTTCCGGTCCACCGATGGCGGACAGAATTGGACGGCCGGTACGGGCGTAGTAGGGGACGCCCGTTCACTCGTTCTGGACACATCGACGCCGGTTGGGTCCCGCATCCTTTACACGGGCATTTCAGGAAAAGGCGCTTTCCAGTCCACGGATGGCGGGCAGACCTGGACGCAGATTCTCAGCGGGTCCACGCCGGCCGTGGCGGCGGCGATCGGCCCGGCGCCCAAGGGTTTCAACAAGGTCATCATCGCCATTCCTCCGCCGACCTCGCCACCCAACCCGGGTGGAGTGCAAGTACTTTACGTAAGTCTTTCAGGCACGAATGGCGCCAACGACCCGGTTGGAGTTTTCCTTAGCACCAATCAGGGTGTTACTTGGACCCAGCAAACCGCGACCGGGATGCCGACCAACACCCAGAACGGCTACAGCTTCCATATGGCCGTCGATCCGGCCTCCCCGGGCGACGGTGTCAATGACATCATTTATTTCGGCACGGTCCGGCAAGCCAAGTCCAACAACTCGGGAGGCAGCTTCGCTGCTTTGAGTGGCCTGCATCCGGACACTCACGCGTGGGCATTCTATCCGCAGGCCAGCCCAACTCCGTCCACCGTCTGCTGCGGCTGTGACGGTGGCATCGACATATCCACAAACGGCGGCGGCACTTGGAAATCACTCAACAAAGGCGGACTGCAGACTTGCCTTTTCTATAACATCGACCTCAAGCCCGACGCGACTGCCAGCGTCACAGTGGGCGCCTTGCAGGATAACGAACTGGAAACCACGAAGGGCAGTCCCGGCCTGGGCTGGATCGGCGCCACGGGCGGCACTTCACCTGGTTTCGCCGACGGTTGGGATGTGGCGTACGACGGTAAGATCGCGGGACACGCATATTGCAGCAGCGGCGCTTGGACCCCGGCGCCGTGCACCCAGGTCTACAAGTCGACAAACGATGGACTTACTTTTCCGACATCGATTACGCCCTGGACCACCGCAACAGACACCGGCTGCTACCTGGCTCCAGTCACCACCGATCCCAGCAACGGTGGCATCATCTATGTCAGCGGCAGCCAGAACCTGTGGCAGAGCCAGGACGGCGGCAGTACTTGGCGCATCATAGCAACCCCTGGCCGGAACGGTAACGTGGACGTGGCCGCTGCCAACGGCAACAACGTCGTCATTGCCGTAGGTAATCAAGTATTCGCGTCGACTAATGCGTTAGCGGCCGCGCCCACCTTCACCAACATCACCCGAAATCTCCCCACCAGGAACGTGAACCGCGCACGGTTTGATCCCATCGATCCCACGGTGATCTATGCAGTGCTCGGCGGGTTCAACGGCGCCGGAGCCGGACAATCCGGACACGTCTTCCGCACCACCGTGGGTGGGTCATCCTGGACCGACATATCGCCGACTGTGGGGACGGTTTCGGAACAGCTAGATCTGCCGTTCAGCGCAATTGCATTAGACGGTACCGACGTACCGACGACGATTTACGTGGGCACCGATCTCGGCGTGCTGCGATCAGTGGACACTGGTTTGTCATGGGCGGTGCTCGACGACATCCATTTCCCGCGCGTGCCGGTTGCCGATCTCGTCCTGAATCAGACGGCGGGCGTGTTGGTCGCTGGCACTTACGGCCGCGGCGCATTCAAATTCATCAAGCCAACCGGCCCTGCAATTGCGGTCAATCTGCAAGACAATCTGCACTTCGGCACCGTTTGCGGTGGTCCAGACTACCTGACGCTCGAAGTCTACAACGTAGGCGCTGCCGACCTGATCATCACCAGCGTCCAGCGACTGATGGGCTCAGCCGACTTCACAGTGCTGCCGACCCCCGCCACGCCCTTGATCGTCGCCCCTGGCGACAATGTGGAATTCACGGTCCGGTACTTGCC
>JBOIBD010000280.1:0-2444 GCA_050739415.1 Gammaproteobacteria bacterium
GTTGCGCCAGACTCAACGTGCACTCCTGACCATCGCTGCCAACCAGCCCCTGCTGCGTTCCTTCATTGCCCACTGCAACCTTTCTCTTCGTCTAAGTTAGGACATTATTTATGCTATTATCAGTAGCACCTTCGAGGTGTATAATCTTGCACTTTCCAAAAATAGTCAATGTTCTTAAAGGATTAGGAAAATGACAGCACCCGAAAATACGGAACAAAAGCACCACACCACACCTCCGCCCAAATTGCTTGATCAAGTACGCAACCGTCTGCGGGTGAAGCATTACAGCATCCGTACTGAGCAGGTTTATGTGGACTGGATTAAACGTTTTATCTTGTTTCATCACAAGCGCCACCCCAAAGACATGGGCGCTCAGGAAATTGAAGCGTTTCTGAGCCATCTGGCGGTCGAGGGGAAGGTGGCGGCCTCGACGCAGAACCAGGCTAAAAGCGCGTTGCTGTTTCTCTACCGCGAGGTGCTGGAACAGACCTTGCCCTGGCTGGACAAGGTGACACAAGCCAAGGCGTCCACGCGTTTGCCGGTGGTGCTGACAATCACAGAAGTTCAGGCGGTGCTGAAGCAGCTAACTGGTACGCATTGGTTGATCGCGAGTCTACTGTATGGCGCCGGTTTGCGGCTGATGGAGGCAGTACGGTTGCGGGTGAAGGACGTGGAATTTTCCCAGCACGCCATCATCGTGCGTGAGGGCAAGGGCGGCAAAGACCGGGTGACGATGCTGCCCGAATCGGTGATCCAACCGCTGCGTCTTCATCTGGCCAAGGTAAAGGCGCTGCACCAGGAAGATATGGAGGAGGGATTCGGCGAGGTCTATCTGCCGTTTGCGCTCGCCCGGAAATACCCGAATGCCGCGCACGAGTGGGGTTGGCAGTATGTGTTTCCTTCTGCCAAGCGCTCAGTTGATCCGCGCTCCGGTGTGACACGCCGGCACCATGTGGACGAGAAGGGCATCCAACGCGCCATGAAACAGGCGGTGCGTGATGCCCAGATCGCCAAGCCGGCGACGCCGCATAGTTTGCGCCACTCCTTCGCTACGCACCTGCTGCTGGGTGGTTACGATATCCGCACGGTGCAAGAATTGCTGGGGCACAAGGATGTGAGCACGACCATGATTTATACCCATGTGCTGAACAGGGGCGGCAAAGGCGTGCGCAGTCCGCTGGATCAGTTGTGACAATTACCTAAAGTTGAACATGAGCAATACATCATCCCTTGCCGTCAAAGGTACCGAGCAGCAGCCGCTGAAGGCCTTTACCGAGAAAGCGTACCTGGACTATTCCATGTACGTGATCCTGGATCGGGCGCTGCCGCACATCGGTGACGGTCTGAAGCCGGTGCAGCGTAGCAAATGAGTTTTATCGCTAAGCCTCATGAGCTGCATTCTGTCGTTTGGAATGAATTTCGACTAAAACACTGGATGAGTGAGGGGCTGGAATAGGCCTGCCTTCTTCTGTAAGGCCTTCCAGATGGAATTCGATTGCTTCCTCGATGAGTCTCAGAACTTCTTCCTGCGATTTTCCAACGGCCACGCAGCCGGGAAGATCAGGTACATACGCGTCGAAGCTCGATGGCTTTCTTCAACAATAACCATGTAACGCATGCGCTTCCTGCTTTGTTGTCTTGGTGAGTTCCTAGGGAGAGCGGGTACGCCAGTAGCCGGGTTTGCGGCTGTGGTGCATTATTGCAAGTACGAGGACATGATCTTTTCCAATTGAATACAACACGCCATAAGGAAATGTGTGGGCTAAACAGCGTCGAATCTCGCCTTCAAATTTTTGCCATCGCGCTGGAACTTCAATCATTCTCTGAATCGCATTTTCAATTTCGATTGTGAAGCGTGTTCCCAGACCAGTCTGGCGTTCTTCGTAATATGCGGCCGCTTCTAAGTACTCGATGCGCGCCTCTGGGTGAAACTAATGGCGCATTACCGCTTAACCAAGCGGCGCGCCTCCGCCAAAACTACTTCGCCCGAGATCGTTTTTACGCTCTCCGAACGTACTTCAGTGAGGCGCTTATTGGCCTCAGCGATCCAAAGACGTTGAAGTTCATCCGGCTTGGCTGAATTCAGGCTTTCGACGAGAAAGTCAGCTAATTCGGCTCGCTGCGTTGTGGTAAGTTGCAATGCTTCTTGTGCAATTTGTTTCAGAGTGGTGTTCATGCTTGCAACCATACTCCGCAGCCCATTCGACTTCAAGCCAGACTGCGCAACGAGTATCATGTTTCCCGTGCCACATTGACACGGTTTTCAACTTTATCCCTGGGATTAACCATGAGTGCATCCACCCGTGTAATTGAAAGCACCGAACAGCAGCCACTGAAAGCTTTCACCGAGAAAGCGTACCTGGACTATTCCATGTACGTGATCCTGGATCGGGCGCTGCCGCACATCGGCGACGGCCTGAAACCGGTGCAGCGGCGAATTGTGT
>JBOIBD010000281.1:0-2411 GCA_050739415.1 Gammaproteobacteria bacterium
CTCAGCACTCAGCACTCAGCACTCAGCACTCAGCACTCAGCACTCAACACGTCTCACCGTCTTCCGCGTCTTCCATCCCGGCGTCCACCATGATTGTCATCGCGCCTGCCGTGGGGATGTAGTGGCCGATGTCGTTCCCGGTGCGCCGGCGGTTGTAGCGTCGCCAGCAGGTCAGGTTGCAAGGACTCACGTGGGATGGCATATCCTATGTAGCGTTCGATGTCCGGTAGCGAGAAGGCATATTCTTCGCAGGCGAAGCTTATGGCATCACCCTCGGCGCCAGCACGTGCAGTTCGGCCGATGCGGTGTACGTAATCCTCGGCGTCTTGCGGCAGATCATAATTTATGACGTGCGTCACGTCCGGGATATGCAGACCGCGGGACGCTACGTCGGTGGTGACCAGGATCGGCAGCGCACCTTCGGTGAATTCCTTGAGCAGACGCAGACGTTTGTTCTGCGGTACATCGCCGGATAGCACTGCTGCCTTGAAGCCGTTACCTTTGAGCCAGGCTTCCACGTTTTCGGCTACACGCTTGGTGTTTACGAACACCATGGTGCGATGCGCTTCCAGATGCCGCAATAAACCCACCAGCAACGCGATCTTTTCGTTGGTGGCCGGTAGGTACAATAGTTGGCGTACGCGATCAACCGTGACCTTGTCGGGTTCGATGCGCACGAACTGAGCGTTATTCATGTGCTCATAGGACAGCTCCATGACACGATAGGACAACGTTGCCGAGAACAGCATGTTGAGCCGCTCGGTGGGATGCGGCATGCGGCGCATAAGGAAGCGCACGTCGGCGATGAATCCCATGTCGAACATGCGGTCGGCTTCGTCCAGTACCATCACATCCAGGGCCTTGAGGTCGAAGACGTGCTGTTTGAAATAATCAATGAGCCGCCCCGGTGTACCGATAAGCACGTCTACGCCTGCTGCGACCGTATCGCGCTGCTTGTCGTAATTTTCGCCGCCGTATACCACAGTCTGTTTGAAGCCCGTGTACCGGCCCAGGATCTCTGCATCCTTGTAAATCTGCACCGCCAATTCGCGGGTCGGGGCGACTACCAAGGCGCGAGGCTGGGTCGTACGCCGTTCCGGTCGGGCAGAGTTGGCTAGCAGATGCTGGTACAGGGCCAGCAGAAATGCAGCGGTCTTGCCGGTACCAGTTTGCGCCTGGCCGGCAACATCATGACCCTTGAGGAGCAACGGCAGTGCTTCTGCCTGGATGGGTGTACAACGGCTGAAACCTGCCTCTGCGAGGCTCCTGAGCAGGGGCTCGGCCAGCCCCAGGGATTCAAAACTTAGTTCGGTCAGGTGTGGGTCAATGGGCATTTTTTGTTCACAACTTTAGGGCTTGCATTCTGGCGGCGATTGGGCTCAAATATGATCCAACGCCTTGAGCCTGCGCCCCGTGCGGGACTTTTTAGCACTTCACAACGCTCTACCAGAACGCAGCAAACCGCGACATTGTGCCTTAAAGGGCACGGCACGTCACATTCTCTTTCATATCCGACGTTCCCGCGCATGCTTGCGCCAACCAGGTAGAACCAATTTGAGCCAATGGAGGCAATGTAACCGTGAGTGACCAGATCGTTTATACAACCGACGCCAACTTTGACAACGACGTATTGAAGTCCAGTCTCCCCGTACTGGTGGACTACTGGGCGGAGTGGTGCGGCCCCTGCAAGATGATCGGACCTATCCTTGACGAGATCGCCACTGACTACAAAGGCAAAATCACCATCGCCAAGGTAAACGTGGACGAAAATGCACACCTTACTCAGAAATACGCTATCCGCAGCATCCCGACCCTGATGCTGTTCAAGGACGGGAACGTGCAGGCACAGAAAATCGGCGCGCTGTCCAAATCACAATTGACGGCGTTTATCGAAACCAATATCTGAACTAGACGGGCGGCGGGAGGCCGCCCGATTGTTACACGGCGGCACAGAACGGCCGGTAACGCGACAATTTTTGAATAAAACAAATCCCTTGATTAAAACCGGCGTCCGCCGGAAATTCCTTTATTTTCATTTCAACAAAGATCGAGTACACAAAGCTTATGAACCTTACAGAACTCAAGAAAAGACCTGCTGAAGCCATCATCGGGCTGGCTGAATCCATGGGTCTCGAGAACATGGCGCGTTCGCGCAAGCAGGATGTGATTTTCTCCATCCTCAAAGCGCACGCTCGCAACGGCGAAGAAATCTCCGGCGACGGCGTGTTGGAAATCCTGCAGGACGGCTTCGGATTTCTGCGCTCTGCCGAAGGCTCCTACCTGGCAGGACCGGATGACATCTATGTATCCCCCAGTCAGATCCGCCGCTTCAACCTGCGCACCGGCGACACGGTGGCTGGAAAGATCCGCCCGCCCAAGGAAGGCGAGCGCTACTTTGCGCTGCTCAAGGT
>JBOIBD010000282.1:0-2410 GCA_050739415.1 Gammaproteobacteria bacterium
TCATAGCTCGTGATGAGCGAACAACAGATTGCCGAGCATTTCGCCGTGTACATCATGAGACTTATCGAGGTTACAACCGCTGGAGTTGTCGGCAAGGCAGCGGCCCGATAAAACGTGCGGCAGCGCTATAATTCATCTGTGAATACCGCCCGCACGCTCACCCCTCTAGACCGGTTCATCAGCGAACTGGATAAGGCGCTGCGTACTGCTTTCCCGTCGGCATTGCATACGGCCACACGTGCCAACCCGGCAGACGCACAAGCGCAGAATGAATTAAGCGAACAGGAACGCCAGCTCTCCGGTCGGCTCATGCGCGTCAACCATGCCGGTGAAGTGGCGGCACAGGCGCTGTACCAAGGACAGGCGTTCACCGCCCACAGCGATAACGTACGCAGCAGCATGGCGCAATCGGCCGCCGAGGAAGTAGACCACCTGGCCTGGTGCGAACAACGTCTGCAGGAACTGGAGACCGGAGCCAGCAAGCTTGATCCGTTGTGGTATTTCGGCTCTTTTGCCATCGGCGCCGCGGCGGGAATCGCCGGCGACACATTCAGTCTCGGCTTCGTAGCGGAAACCGAGCGCCAAGTGGTAGAACATCTCGACAACCATTTGCAGCATCTGCCTGCCGGAGATCACAGAAGCCGCGTGATCCTGGAACAGATGAAGAAGGACGAAGCCCGCCACAGCAGCATCGCCACCCAGGCTGGTGGCCGTGCCATGCCACAGCCAGTGCGCACACTCATGCGGCTCACATCTAAAATCATGACCGGGACTGCTTATTGGGTGTGAACCTAACCCGAAAGTAGTTTCGGAAGTTGCGCCTTCCATTCACTTGCAAGGCATGCAAACAGACATTCGTCACTCCATTTACCCTTGAAAAAGACATTCTTCCGAAAATGCGCTTCTTGTCTGAATCGGAGTGCCAGTAGCAGCTTTTCTGCAGAATGATTCTCTGCGTCGATAATCGCTACCACGCGATGCTTGGCCATCTCCGTGAAAACATAATCAAGCAAAAGAAAAACGGCTTCTTTTGCCAGGCCCTGGCCTTGATGCTCCGGAGCCAGGGTAAACCCGATTTCGACCTGTTGGTCATCCGCCAGAAAATGTAGCGCGCAGTCCCCCAACATCGAATCATCCCGTTTGTCGGTGATCGCGATTTGATACCAGGAGCCTGATTCTCCAAACCGGGTTTTGGTCTGGGTTTCGAATAATTTCTTCGCGTCATCCAGCGAATAAGATGACCAGCTTTGAAATCTGGCTATGGAAGGATCTGCACGATATCGAGCAAAAGCCGCAAGGTCTTTCTCTGCAAGTGGCCTTAACCTGCAGCGCTGGGATAGCAACGGGATCATCACACCGATTTTCAGGTGAACGCGAATACGATCAGCACAATCCCGATCACCACCATGGCATAACCACGTGCCTTGCTGTGGCTAAAACTGATGCTCTGACGCTCCGGTTGCAACAGATGTTTCAAATGTTCCATCTTGTTGAACTTGCTTTGGATGATTTCGTCCGAACGGAGCCAGTCGCCCTGCTTCGCATCCTGCTTGCTGATGGCTGCGCTCCACAAGATCATCGCGCCATAAATAATGGCCAGTATGCCCGCGACGATAAAAACAGAACTCACGTGTTTCACGACATCCTTCGCCTCTGAAGTACCTGGAAAGCGGCAGATCACACTTTCTGTAGTCTTATTCGGCTATTGAATATTACCCGGAACTTCGCACCAGAATCATCCCTGCGTATGATGGTTCTGCCTTCCAGAAACGCCTGTCAGCCCTGCACCCCATTTCTCCAGCAGCGGCGGCAATTCCGTGAGGGAATCCAGCATGGCATCCGGCTTTAGATCAGCCAGCCCCCCGCCATAACCATAACGCACACCAATCGCCCGGAAGCCCGCGGCCCTGGCGGCCACCAGATCATTCCTGGAATCGCCCACCATGCAGGCTTGCAGTGGCGCGAGCTTGAAATGGTGCGCGGCGTGCAGCAACGGCATTGCATCGGGTTTGCGTTGCGCGAGTGAATCACCCGACAGTACCATGCCGAAGTAGTTGTGCAGATTGAGCGCGTTTAATAAAGGTTCGGTGAATTCGGCTGACTTGTTGGTAATGCAAGCCATGTGGATACCAGCATGTTGCAACTGTTCCAGCACTTCGCGCACACCGGGATACACGCGCGTGTCCACAGCTATGTGCGCAGCATAGGCGTGACGGAAAGCCTCGAGACCGCGCTGGTACAAAGCCACATCTGGTTTGCCATCCTGCGCGCCGGTAAGCGCACGCTCCACCAGCCGCCGCACGCCGTCACCCACCCATTCGCGCACTTTGTACACGTCCGGTATGGGCAAACTCAGTTCATGCACCATACTATCCACGGCGTGAACGATATCCGGCATGCTGTCCACCAG
>JBOIBD010000283.1:0-2409 GCA_050739415.1 Gammaproteobacteria bacterium
GTCTTGAAGTGTTCTGTGAAGTGTCCGTCCGGTGACAGGAGTGGTAGAAATCGAGCCGCTGGCGTGATTTGATTGAACGCAGGTTGAGCGACGGTTTGCAGCGAAGATATAACCAAACATCAGAAGATGGTTTTGCTGAAATCGGTGGGATGCGCATGATCAGACTGTGCCGATAATTGCGGTAGCGCATGCGGTGGTAGTTGTGGACGAACGAGAAAGAGTGAAGGCAGATGAGTAAACCCGAACGACGTGATCCCGAAAAGGAGAAGTTCTGGCGCAATACAATTTCAGAATATCGCAGCAGTGGTCTTGGTCAGACGGAATTTTGCCGACAGCGCGGGCTGAACGTCAACTCTTTGAATGCCTGGGTGAGAATACTTAAGACCAGGGATAAAGAACAGATGTCAAAGAGAAGACAAAAAGTGAATGAGAAAAATGGAGAATCATATTGGTCTGCCATGCTCAGCGATTGGCAAGAAAGCGGATTGACGCTGAGGCAGTTTGCAATCGGCAGGAAAGTCAACTACAAAAGCATGTGCCGATGGAAAAACACACTTCTACCTTGTCTGGCTCAGAATCCAGTCAGTCAGCACCACTCATCTGCCGGCAAACCGTCCGATTCGTTCGTTCCGGTTCGGGTAGTCGACACCGGCGAGGAGCCGACTATTCAGAGCAACGAACAAGCTGTAAGGCGTGCCGGCGTATTGGAGGTAATACTGCGATGCGGCCGGATAATTCGAGTATCGCCTGATTGCCGGCTTGAATTTTTGAGCGCTGTAGTCTCCGTCATTGAACGTTGCTGAATTCATCGTCGTTGCCTCTTCCACCATTTAGCAATACTTTTCTGAGCGAAGTCCTTGCTGGTCATGGAGGCGGCTTGGTTTTACGTTGGGACGCCCAACGGTCTGGAAGAAGCTCGTCTAACTCACTGGTCTTCATCGAATTGATCCTTGTGAAGACATCAGTCAAATACTCCAGAGGGTCAATGTTGTTGCGCTCGCATGATGCAATGAATGAGAGGTGCATGGCAGATGCTGTTGCACCTGCATCTGAGCCAAAGAACAGAGAATTTTTGCGCATCAAAACAAACGTTTTTATCGCTTGTTCTGTATCGTTGTTATCAATTTTGAAGTCTGGATCATCTAAGAATCTGGTCAGCGCAATCCAGTGCCTGAGGGTGTAGTCAACGGCTTCCCTGGCTGGATTTTTTGGATTAAGCGACTGCTGGAGAGTGAGAAGTTTTTGGTGCAAATCGAGAGTGAGCGGTTTTGATTTCTGTTGTCGCTGGGCCAGTTTTTCCGCCGGGTCTTTGTCTTTGATATCCTTTTCGATCTTATACAGCGACGAGTAGATGTCCAGAATTTCCCCACAGGCTTCTGGTTCAACTGGCTCGGACTCATCGAATTTTCTGCGCGCATGAGCATTACAGCCGATTTCGGTTTTGGTGCCGTCTGCAAAAAGCGCATCAAAGCCATTGGCTGCATCGGCCTGGACAAAGCCAGAGAAATCCTTCAAGAACTCCTTGTTTTTGGCAAACGACTGTGTGGGTGAGGCTTCGAATACCGTGTATGGATGCTGCTTGTCACCCAGGTAGGGAGTCATCTTGCCCTTGCGGATGTTGTCCGGGTGGGTTCTGTCTTGGATTTTGACCCATGTGTCGTCAGTGCGAATCACTTTCGATTGCAAAACCAGCCTTTTCAGTCGCTCATACAGAGGCTCGAGAGTGAGGGAGCCGGCAATCATCCAGTCGCATTGGGTGGAGCGAGGAATAGTAGCGTGCTCGCGCTTAAACATTTTTTGCTGGCGATAGTTGGGCAGACCGTCTGCCAATTTGCCAACGATGATGCTTGAGAGCAGGTGGGCAGTTGGTAGACCGCCAGGAAAGGGAGGCTCTGGTTTGCGAGCCGTGACGATGTGCTGCTTGCACTTGGGACAGGAGCGTACTTCTTGATGGTGTTCCAGGCGTGCCAGAGAATGCTTGATACGTTCCAGCTGGGAGCTCAGTTTCTCACCGACGGCAACGGTTTCGATTTGGCAGGTTGGGCAGATGCGCTCTTCGGGGCTGACAGTATGATGCGCGTGAGCTACCGGCAGATCTTGAAGATTGATATTCTTCTTGTGATTCTTATTTTTGTTGGGTTTCTTTGCGGACGGCTGAACGGAAGAAGATAGCTGTTCGGGATGCGAACCGGAGGCAAGAGCTTGCCTGGGATTGTGGCGCTCAGTCTTTTTGCCGTGGTCTTTTTTCTTGCGCTTTTCAAGTTGATGGAGGACATTCTCCAGGCGGTCATTCAACTCAGAGAGCTGCTTTGTCAGTTCGGCATTACCATTGGTGGCTTCTACAAGCTGCTTTTGCAACTCGGCTAGGGCAGTTTCCATCGATGTGACAGTGGTTTGAAGGCTGGCGAT
>JBOIBD010000284.1:0-2341 GCA_050739415.1 Gammaproteobacteria bacterium
AAATCTGGCTATGGAAGGATCTGCACGATATCGAGCAAAAGCCGCAAGGTCTTTCTCTGCAAGTGGCCTTAACCTGCAGCGCTGGGATAGCAACGGGATCATCACACCGATTTTCAGGTGAATGCGAATACGATCAGCACAATCCCTATCACCACCATGGCATAACCACGTGCCTTGCTGCGGCTAAAACTGATGCTCTGACGCTCCGGTTGCAACAGATGTTTCAAATGTTCCATCCTGTTGAACTTGCTTTGGATGATTTCGTCCGAATGGAGCCAGTCGCCCCGTTTCGCATCCTGCTTGCTGATGGCTGCGCTCCACAAGATCATCGCGCCATAAATAATGGCCAGAATACCCGCGACGATAAAAACGGAATTCATGAGTTTCACGATAACCTTCGCCTCTGAGTGCTCGGAAAGTGACTAACCACACTTGGTGTAGTCTCATCCAGCCAATGAATATTACCCGGAACTTCGTACCAGAATCAGCCCTGCGTATGTTGGTTCCGGATGCTTGGAACGCCTGCCAGCCCCGCACCCCATTTCTCCAGCAGCGGCGGCAATTCCGTAAGGGAATCCAGAATGGCATCCGGCTTTAGATCAGCCAATACCCCCCCATAACCATAACGCACACCGATCGCCCGGAAACCCGCGGCCCTGGCGGCCACCAGATCATTCCTGGAATCGCCCACCATGCAAGCTTGCTGCGGTGCGACTTTGAAATGGTGCGCGGCGTGCAGTAACGGCATCGGATCGGGTTTGCGTTGCACGAGTGAATCACCCGACAACACCACGCCGAAATAATCGCGGAGGTCGAGCGCATTCAACAAAGGTTCAGTGAATTCGCCCGACTTGTTGGTAATGCAAGCCAGGTGGATACCAATATCTTGCAACTGATCCAGCACTTCGCGCACACCGGGATACACACGCGTGTCCACGGCTATGTGCGCAGCATAGGCGTGACGGAAAGCCTCGAGACCGCGCCGGTACAAAGCCGCATCTGGTTTGCCATCCTGCGTGCCGGTAAGCGCACGCTCCACCAGCCGCCGCACGCCGTCACCCACCCATTCGCGCACTTTGTCGACGTCCGGTATGGGCGAACTCAGTTTCCGCACCATACTATCCACGGCGTGAACGATATCCGGCATGCTGTCAACTAGCGTGCCATCCAGATCAAACGCAACCAATCGGATCGAAGACATTAACGCCCAGCGCGAGCGAGTTCATTACGCATGGCTGTGATGACGACCTTGTAATCCTTGGCGCCAAAGATGGCGGAACCAGCTACGAAAGTATCGGCGCCGGCCGAAGCGATCTCGTGAATGTTGTCTACTTTCACGCCACCGTCAATTTCCAGCCGGATATCCCGGCCGCTGGCTTTTATCAACGCACGCGCTTCACGCAGTTTGTCGAGGCTCGACGGAATAAACGACTGGCCGGCAAAACCGGGGTTGACGGACATGATGAGAATCATGTCCAACTTGTCCATCACGTACTCCATGTCATCCAGCGGTGTCGCCGGATTGAACACCAGTCCCGCCCGGCAACCGCTGCTGCGAATGAGCGATAGGCTGCGGTCCACATGTTCGGTCGCTTGAGGATGAAAGGTGATGTCGGTGGCGCCAGCTTGGGCAAACATCTCGATGAGCCGGTCCACCGGTTTCACCATGAGGTGCACATCAATCGGCGCCTGCACACCATGTTTGCGCAGCGCTTCGCATACCACCGGCCCGACCGTAAGATTGGGCACATAATGATTGTCCATGACATCAAAATGGATCATGTCCGCGCCAGCTTTGAGAACACTGTCAACCTCTTCCCCCAGCCGCGCGAAATCGGCGGACAGGATCGAAGCGGCAATGCGGAAATCCTGCATGTGGAACTCTCAGCCAAGCACGGAATGGCGTTACACTTTACCCTATGAGCCGACTACTGGGCCAGCGGCTGCCAGGCAAACATCGGAGTACACGTATATATGAACGCCATCGGCGTTGCCAACGCTATCGCGGTTGCGCTGCACGTACTGTCTGCCGTCATTTGGGTGGGCGGCATGTTCTTCGCCTATGTGACATTACGCCCTGCGCTAGCGGAACACACTGCCCTGGCCCGCGCGCATCTCTGGTCGGCGGTATTCAGACGCTTCTTCCCGTGGGTCTGGGCCTGTATCGCCGCGCTACTCGTGACCGGCTTCTACCTGATCTTCGGCGCATTCGGCGGTTTCAAACAAGTACCGCCTTTCGTGAACCTGATGCTGGCGCTCGGCATCATCATGATGCTGCTGTTCGCGCATGTGTACTTCGCAGTCTACCGGCGTTTACGCCATGGCGTGGAAGTCAACGATG
>JBOIBD010000285.1:0-2319 GCA_050739415.1 Gammaproteobacteria bacterium
CCGCTACATGCGAAAGGAAACTTGCCCGGCATCATCGTGATCCATGAATGGTGGGGCTTGAATGACAACATCCGCAGCATGGCAAATCAACTCGCGGGCGAGGGCTATGCAGCGCTGGCAGTGGACTTGTATGGTGGCCGGTCCGCGACAACACCGGCGGAAGCAGAAAAACTCATGGGCGGCGTGCTGTCTCATACGAATGAGGCGGCGAGCAATCTGCGCCAGGCGTATGACTACTTGCACGATACCGTGCAGGCGTCACGTATCGGCGTGATCGGCTGGTGTTTTGGCGGCGGCTGGTCGCTGCAAACGGCATTGATGCTGCCGGACAAGATTGATGCGACAGTAATGTATTACGGCCGGCCAGTAGACAACGTTGCAGAGTTGTCGAAATTGAGAATGCCATTGATTGGCTTTTTCGGAGAGCAGGACAAGGGCATTACTGTTCAAGATGTACGGGCTTTCCAGAAGGCCTTGAAGGCGGCAAACGTGGCTGCGGAGATTCATGAATATCCCAACGCCGGTCATGCTTTTGCAAATCCATCCGGCAAGAATTACCGGCCCGCCGCCGCGCAAGATGCATGGCAGCGTACTCTCAAATTTTTCGCCCGATACCTAAAGAATAAGCCGTCCAGTGGCTAATGCGTATACGTGCTAGTCTTGTGCAAGATGGAACTATATATATGGAGGAAGTGACATGAAGAAACTACTTTCGATGCTGATTTTGCTGGCCGCATGTGGGCTGCTTAGTACCCAGGCTGCGACGTACGAAGGTGTGACGTTACCGGATTCAGCTGTGGTGGGAGGGAAAACCCTGGTGCTGAACGGCATGGGCCTGCGCGAGAAATTCTTCTTCCACATTTATGTGGGCGGACTGTATTTACCGGAGAAAGCTACCACGAAGGATGCGGTGCTGGCGGAGCAGGGGCCTTACCGAGTAGTGATGCACATGCTGTATGACGTGACTCACAAGCAATTTGCCGATGCGTGGCTTGACGACCTCAAGTCCAACAATAAAAGCGATTATGCCAGCATAGAAAGCGATACCAAAACGTTCGCCGCGTTGTTCAGCGATTCGAAGAAAGGCGACGAGATCTTCATCGATTACGTGCCTGGTACGGGTGTGAGCGTGAGCTACAACGGTGTTCTCAAGGGCACGATCAAGAGCGACGCTTTTGCGAGAGCGGTGCTGCGCGTGTACATGGGCCCGTATCCGCCCACCAAAAGTCTGCAACGTGGCATGTTGGGTGGCGGCTAAATTCTCATTTGCGCCTGTAGGAGCGGCGATACTTGCCGCGATGTTTATGGAATCGCGGTGGAGACCACCGCTCCCACAAAACAATGCATCGCGGCCAGGGGTCGTTCCTACAAATACTGTCGCCAGTCGCGCGATGCATCCGCATAGGCGATGAAGTGTGGATTCAGCAGGGATTCTTTGCTGTTGTAGCTGAGCGGGCTGCCGTCTACGGCGATGACATGACCACCGGCCGCCAGCAGTACCGCGTGTCCCGCAGCCGTATCCCATTCCGAAGTCGATCCCAGGCGTGGATACACATCGGCTGCACCTTCCGCCAACAGGCAGAATTTGAGCGAGCTGCCACGCGACACGATTTTATGCGGGCCGAGTTTCGCCAGGTATCCATCCAGCAGCTCGCCTCGATGCGAGCGGCTCGCGACCACTCGCGCTGGTCTGGTGCCTAGTGACTGCACGTGGATCGCCCGGGTTTCACCATCGGCGTCGCGGCGAAACGCGCCCACACCCATGCAGCCGTAGTAGCTGATTTTCTCTACCGGGATGTACACCACGCCCAACAATGGTTCGCCGCGCTGCACCAAGGCAATGTTCACGGTGAAATCACCGTTACGGCTGATGAATTCCTTGGTGCCGTCCAGCGGATCCACCAGCCAGTACGTTTCCCAGCGGCTGCGCTCCATAAACGCAAGGTGTTTGGATTCTTCTGATAGCACCGGCAAATCGGGGGTGAGCCGCTTCAACCCGCGCAGGATGATTTCATGCGCTGCCATATCGGCGGCCGTGACCGGTGAGTGATCGGTCTTGAGCTTGACCGCAAAATCCGTGGCATAGACTTCCAGGATGCCCGCGCCCGCTTCCACGGCGATGTCCAACAATGGTCCGAGTAATTGTTCGTCGTTGATTGCCACGCGAGATTCCTTTTGAATGTAGAAGCGATCTCAAAAACCCGAATCCGTCCATGTTAAGCGTAGCGAAGTCGAAAGATCATTGTCATGACCGACAATATCCTTCGACTTCGCGCCTTCGGCGCTACGCTCAGGGCGAACGGTATTTTTTTAGACCGC
>JBOIBD010000286.1:0-2319 GCA_050739415.1 Gammaproteobacteria bacterium
TGTTGCGCAAGACTTCGATATCACCCGTCACCATAGAAAAGCGTTTAATTGGAGCATCGCGCAGAACCGAATTCAATTCCGCAATTTTGCCGCGCTTGCGTTCATACCCCATCCACATACGTTCACCAGGATTCCAGCGACGCGGCCGGTGAAACAGGAAAAATGGCGTGCTCGGCGCATCTGCATACTTCGCATTCAGATCTTCAATTCGCTGCTGAGCCAGTCCCGTGAGTGCTTCATCCTCAGGTGTAGTTTCCTCAAGGGCGTCCGTGAAATCCGTCATCAGGACGAAGTGCAGATTGTTATCCCGATTGCCGAGATACCGGATTTCAAGCGCCTCGACCAGTTGTTCGATATCCGCAGCACTGGTCAGCATGGCCGGAATCACCACCAAGCTGCGGAATTCCGGCGGGATTCCATCCGAGAAATCCATGCGTGGCAGTAGATACGGAACCGCCAGCAAAGTCGCCATCCAGTTCACCAGCGCGACTGCCAGATAACTGGCGCATAACAGCAGGAGCATGGCCAGCGGAATCAGCGGCCAGCCGTGCAAGCCGCGGTCATAAGCCATCAACAGAAGGGCCGCGCCAGCGATGAGAGTCAGAAGTATGATCGTACCTGCATACAACAACAGCGATATATGGCGGCAGGTCCGCCGAAACAGAGCGCCAGCCGTAATCCGCGCGCCCAGTGCCTGTTCAAGTTGATGCAGTCCCCTGTCGATAAGGTAGAAACCCACATGGGATGTACGTTCTTCGTCGTCCTTTATGAGCGCGGGTTCACCGGCCAGTTGGATTGCTTTCTTTGCTACCTCGCTTTCGGCATGTCCGCTATTCTTTGCCAGTCGCTCAACGACCTGGCGATAACGATCACGGGTGGTAAAATCCATCCTGCCGTACACGCCTTCGGGATCCTCGCGCAGAACGGTTTCGACCGTGCTCATGGTCTCGACAAACTCACGCCAATCCATGCTGTCCAGGAAGCGTAGACTTGAAATGCTGTTGCTGATGGAAACTTGGTCCGCGGCCTGTTGTTTGCTGTCGGATTGAACCGCTTGTTCGATGGTCAGGCCGGATTCGGTGAGCGCCTGTTCGATCCAGGTGAGCGGCAACCTCAGAGCCGGGCCGTGTCCCTGCAAGCAGCGCACAAACTCTGCCACGAACCCACCCACCATCGGTGGATTGGATTTCGCCATGTCAGCGATCACCAGCACCAAATTCTTGGGATCCGCCTCCGCGACCGTGATCATCCGGTCCGACCAATGGGTCGCGAGATTGCGTTCGGCCCGCGAAGTGGCAATGCGCACCCCAACCCGCCTCAGGTTTTCGATCAGCGCCAGGCGCAACATGATAGGTATGGCCCACAACTCGCCGAGCCTGAGGCAAGTTACGTTTTGGTACGCAGCCACGAATCGACTTAAACCCTCTGCGTCCACGCGACCGTCGCCATGTGAAATGATTTCCAGTGCAATGTCATACACGCGCGGAAATCCTGCGGATTGGCCATTGGCAAGGTGAGGTAAGCCGCGGCTGTAACTTTTTGGGAAGTGACGTTTGGCGGTGTGAATGTGTTCTTCTATCAAATAGAAGTTATCCAACAGCCATTCGCTGGCGGGCGTGATTTGTAGATTTGCTTTGACCGCCTCAGTCAGCAGTGAGGAGACTTCTAGCAGCACGCTTTCATTTTCAGCCAGCCGGGTCAAAAGACGTTCACCGACACGTTTCGGGCTTATCTGATGCATGCCCGCCAAGATTTCACCGTAGCGCGCCATCTGTTCGGCGTTGAACAGCTCCGAACGCAGTGGTGGTTCATCGCCTGGAAATCCCTGCGACGAGGTGTCTTTGGGAAAAGGCGTGCTCCTATTAAGGAGATTCCTTAACGGTGTCTTGCTGGTTGAATCCAAGTCATGCTCCCCTGAGGAGAAAATATAGGGAGCCAACTAATCCCGGTGAGGGCGTCTGGTTGGCCTAACTACTTTAGGTGGCCGCGTTTCTTGCAGGATGACTAACTCAATCCAAGAAAACAACAAGGCTTGAGCCGGACATGTTTAAACTGGCGACGATCGAATTGACTCAGACGTTTCCGACGCTTCGCTTGAGTCTATCCACCCGGACAAGGATGAATTACGACACGACCAATCAGCAAAATTGTAGCATTTATAACTCAGCCGCAGAACATATGTGCGCTGGTCATATCTATTCTTCCCAATACCTTTGAACCATTGACGTTGGTTATTTTGAGATGCGCCGTTACCCATGACTGTCGAAGTATCAAATTCAGCATGCTCTTTAACTGCGAAGTGTTCGTCAGAATTCAGGC
>JBOIBD010000287.1:0-2297 GCA_050739415.1 Gammaproteobacteria bacterium
GGTGAGGGAACGTATTCACCGCAGCGTTGCTGATCTGCGATTACTAGCGACTCCGACTTCACGGGGTCGAGTTGCAGACCCCGATCCGAACTGAGACCGGCTTTAAAGGATTCGCTAAACCTCACGGCATCGCAGCCCTTTGTACCGGCCATTGTAGCATGTGTGAAGCCCTGGACATAAGGGGCATGATGACTTGACGTCATCCCCACCTTCCTCCGAGTTGACCCCGGCAGTCTCTCACGAGTCCCCACCATTACGTGCTGGCAACATGAGACAAGGGTTGCGCTCGTTGCGGGACTTAACCCAACATCTCACGACACGAGCTGACGACAGCCATGCACCACCTGCACACAGGCCACAAGGGAAGCGCTATCTCTAGCGCCGTCCTGTGCATGTCAAACCCAGGTAAGGTTCTTCGCGTTGCATCGAATTAATCCACATGCTCCGCCGCTTGTGCGGGCCCCCGTCAATTCCTTTGAGTTTTAGCCTTGCGGCCGTACTCCCCAGGCGGGGTACTTAATGCGTTAGCTACGGCACGGATCCCAAGGAAGGAAACCCACACCTAGTACCCACCGTTTACGGCGTGGACTACCAGGGTATCTAATCCTGTTCGCTCCCCACGCTTTCGCTCCTCAGCGTCAGTTACTGCCCAGAGACCCGCCTTCGCCACCGGTGTTCCTCCTGATATCTGCGCATTCCACCGCTACACCAGGAATTCCAGTCTCCCCTGCAGTACTCCAGTCTGCCCGTATCGCCCGCACGCCCCCAGTTAAGCCAGGGAATTTCACGAACAACGCGACAAACCACCTACGAGCTCTTTACGCCCAGTAATTCCGGACAACGCTCGCACCCTACGTATTACCGCGGCTGCTGGCACGTAGTTGGCCGGTGCTTCTTCTCCACCTACCGTCAATCCGAGAAAACCCGGACCTTCGTCGATGGTGAAAGGGGTTTACAACCCGAAGGCCGTCATCCCCCACGCGGCGTCGCTGCATCAGGCTTGCGCCCATTGTGCAATATTCCCCACTGCTGCCTCCCGTAGGAGTCTGGGCCGTATCTCAGTCCCAGTGTGGCCGGACACCCTCTCAGGCCGGCTACCCGTCGTCGCCTTGGTAGGCCATCACCCCACCAACAAGCTGATAGGCCGCGGGCCCATCCCACACCGCAAAAGCTTTCCACCACAAGACATGCATCCCGTGGTCCTATCCGGTATTAGACCCAGTTTCCCAGGCTTATCCCGAAGTGCAGGGCAGATCACCCACGTGTTACTCACCCGTTCGCCACTCGAGTATCTCCGAAGAGACCTTTCCGTTCGACTTGCATGTGTTAAGCACGCCGCCAGCGTTCGTCCTGAGCCAGGATCAAACTCTCCAAACAAAACCCTTCAAACAACAAAGAGGTCAATCAGGAAAAATCCCGACAAAACAAACAACCACATCCTGATACGGGGCATCAGAATGCGGCTAAACAACAATAAAACAAAACCACCAAACACACTATTGAGTTCTCAAACAACACCCGTGAACAGGCAACCCTGCCACTCTACTCTGCGGCACAGGTACCGTCAACTCCGCTAACCGCTGCGCGCAGCAGCGGCGGTGGGTCGTTATGTCCGCGCTATTCTACCCGCTCGATCTCCGCTCCGAGACTGACCAGGTTTTCCACAAACAACGGATAGCCGCGGTCGATGTGAAAGACATCGTGGACCTCGGTGTCACCGTCGGCCACCAATCCGGCAAGCACCAGGCCGGCGCCGGCCCGGATGTCCGAAGACCACACCGGTGCACTGGACAGTTGCGGGATCCCCCGCACGACGGCGTGGTGTCCGTCGGTGCGGGCGTCGGCCCCCAGGCGGATCATCTCCTCGACAAACCGGAACCGCGCCTCGAACACGTTCTCGGTGATCATCGATGTGCCGTCGGCGATCGACGCCAGGCCGATCGCCATCGGCTGCAGATCCGTCGGGAACCCCGGGAACGGCAATGTCGCGACATTGACGGCCTTCGGCCGCTCGTACTGCGTCACCCGGAAACTGTCGTCAGTCTGGGTGACGGTGGCGCCCGCGTCGTGCAGTTTGTGCAGCACGACCTGCAGATGCGCTGGATCGATCCCGGTCACCGAAATGTCACCACGGGTCATCGTCGCCGCAATGCCCCAGGTGGCGGCCACTATCCGGTCGCCGATCACGCGATGCTCGGTCGGGTACAGGCGCGGCACACCGGTGATCGTCATAGTCGGCGAACCGGCACCTTCGACCTGTGCGCTCATCTGGTTCAACATCGTGCACAGGTCCACCA
>JBOIBD010000288.1:0-2289 GCA_050739415.1 Gammaproteobacteria bacterium
GTATACTTGAGCGATGAACGAGGATCCGTCATCAGGCTTAGAGGGAGAGCGCGCGGGACAGGCTGCGGACATCTTGTCCCCGTGGCGCACCCGCTGCCAGATTGCGTTCGCACGCGAGACCGGAGTGTGGGTGGCGGTAGAGCGGCCCACACCAACGGCCCAGAACGTCCTCATCGGCCACACCGTTGAGGAACTGGCGGCCAAGCTCGCCACTGAGTACGGGGCTTCGCCATGACCATCGAAGCGGTGCCATGCAGCCACTCCGGTTCCGTGGATCTGAGGGATTCACGCTACCCAGACGACGACGTACTGCATCTGTCCGCCAAGGAGTGGACGGGTTCCTTGCCGCCGTGAAACAGGGAGACTTCGACCATGTCCGAGACCCAGGCGAGGCGGCCTGAACGGAAGAATCGGTTCAACCACCGAAGGCGAACATCGCCCTGTACGTCACCCCGACTTGAGCACTCGACAACGCGCTGTCGTAAACTGCCACGTCCCCCACAGCACCCTCGAAATACGAGTCAAGGTTCCTCGTAGCTATCCGTAGTGGAGAGTTTCCCCTTTCCGGGATCACATGAAACTGATCCAGACTCACACACCCGCGGAGACGATTATTCTTGTATATAGCAATGGAGCCATCCGGATATGAGGGCGACGGTATATCATCCACGACAAAGGTGACCATTATCCACTGGCCGAGTACTATTGGATCTTGGAAATAGGACCCGGAACCTTCCCCACCAGCCGAATTGAATACATACGCAGATATGCGGTTGGGCCTATCAGGCACCTCCGAATTCCGGAACGAGTACATACGCAAAGCATATTCTTGCCTACCCGGCTCGCCCTTACCCAGGATATATGCGTAGCCCGATCCTTCTTCGTGAGGGAACTGTAGAACAGCCGGCCTAACCCACGCCTCCACGGTAAGACAGCCCGTATCAGTAATCGAAAGAGAGGGCACCGAACGAATCTGAACATACTGTCCCGAGCCATCAAACTGGGCACCCAGACTCCCGTTGGGAAGTCGCGCTATCCCTGGCCTCCCGGCCATCGGCATAAACGTACCAACATTTCTATTACCAGAAAGATCATGATACGTTCCCGAAGCTAGATTCCCCAGAGTGAGGAACATGACCGGGTTAAAAGTAAGCACTTGGCGATCGTAGGCGTTTACCCTGTTATCACTGACGGCCTTACTTTGGGCATAGCAGTGCCGGGTACTAACCGTCTCCACCGCACGGCGATGAGGTACGACGGCCATAGACACGATGAAGACAAGGAACGCACACCCGACCAAGGCAACAGCATAGAGACTGTAACGAGACGTCACCCCAGAATTCAACCTGTCACCTACAAATGTAATTGCTGGCACTGTTAACCGATGAGCACAACCCTACAGGTCCTCACGCCGCGGCCAGGCCTCCACCTAGCCATGAAGGTTCACGGTGATCTGAGAAGGACGCCCCGTTCTGACGTAAATGTGATTGTTTGTGGGCACACCATTGCTTCGATCCAGCTGACTCAACGTCATAACCTTGATGCCAGACGCAGAGATACCATTGACAACCCGCTTGAACAGAGCCAAGGGGTAACCAGGCGGGTCGCTGGCTTCGGAGTGAATTCGATGAAAGGTCAATATCACGGTGAGGTGATGCGCAATGGCTTCATGCACCGTCGCTAGCACTTCTGATGGCGGCGTGTAGCCAACATCCCCCCCTTCACCGTCACCTGGGTACTGAATCTCAAAGTCACTAATGGCGTGAGGGTCTCCATAGGGCGACGCATCCGGGTTATCTGCGACGACCCGTGCAAACATGTAATACCTGCTGACAACGTGTTCAAGCGGCTCGTTAATAGAGCCATGCGGATATATAAGCCAGTTCGGAGCAGAGTTGAGATGATTTGCCTCCAACCACGCAGCCTGCTGGAGGATGTCGGACGCATAACCACCAAGATCGTGGTTGTCATAGTACGACTGAACGGCGTCAACATGCTCCTGGGTGTGGTTAACGATATCCCACCCCCAATTATTCTGGAGACTCTTTAGCTGGTAAAGATTTAGGTGATCAGGCGTAGGGTTATCGACGTACTTTCCAATCGCGGCAACGTCTCCACGCATACTTTTCTCCCGCATGTACTGCGCCGCGGGCAGTATGGATTGGTAACCGTCATCGAAGACAAACACTAGTTTGCCTTGCTTCTGCCCAGGCAAGAGCACCATTCTGCCGAGACTCACACTAATCGGACCCAGGCCTGACGCCCGGGAGCTTACCTCCAGTCGAATAC
>JBOIBD010000289.1:0-2288 GCA_050739415.1 Gammaproteobacteria bacterium
CCGGCAGGATTTCGGTAGTGGGGAAATGCAAGACGTTCGCGCCTTTCGTCTCCAGGCGTGCCTTGAGCGCTTCACCTTGGTGCATCGGGCGGGTGATGACGATGCCTGCATCTTTGAGCGGTTTGGAAGCGGCCATGATCAGTGCTCCGTTACCTGGCGCAGCACTTCCGCCGCGCCTCTCACCAACATATCGTTTGCGAGTTGTTCACCGAGTACTTCGGCTTGACCGACCGGACCACTGATTTCGCCATCAATCAAGCGGCTGCCATCCGGCAAGCCTACGCGGCCGCGCAGGGTGAGCGTGTCCGCCTGCAATTCTGCGAAACCCGCCACTGGCAGGTTGCAACTGCCGGACAAGCCGCGATTTAAGGCCCGCTCCGCCAGCGTGCGCTGCCAAGTGGGCGCGTGATTGAGCTGTTTGAGCAAAGCCAAGGTCTCCCTGTCGCCGGCGAGGCATTCGACTCCGATAGTGCCCTGGGCGATGGCCGGCAAGCTGACGCGCACATCGAGCACAGCCGTGATTTTGTGCGCAAGTCCGAGCCGCTTCAATCCCGCCACCGCCAGGATCACGGCATCGTACTCCCCGGTCTCCAGCTTTTTGAGTCGAGTGTCCACGTTGCCGCGCAGTGGCAGGAGCTTCAAGTCGGGGCGCTGGTGCAGCAGTTGACACTGGCGGCGCAGGCTGGAGCTGCCGACCTTCGCGCCTGCAGGCAGCGCCTCAAAAGCCGGCCAGCGGGTAGAGACGAAGCCATCCCGTGGGTCTTCCCGTTCCAGCACCGCCGCGATGACGAAGTCAGGCGGGAGCGTTACCGGTACATCCTTCATGGAATGTACCGCCAGATCGGCGCGATCGTCCAGCAGCGCGGTTTCGAGTTCCTTCACAAACAGGCCTTTGCCACCGACGAGCGCCAGCGAGTCCTGCAGATTGCGGTCACCTTGGGTGGTGAGCGCCACCAGCTCGACCGGTTGCCCAGGTGCAAGTGTCTTGAGGCAGGTGGCGACATGCTCGGCCTGCCAGAGCGCCAGTGCGCTGTTGCGCGTGGCGATGCGAAGGGGCTTGGGAGTCATCGGCGAGAAAGGATGCGGTGAGCTGAGATTAAACGTGGCAGAAGTATCAGCGTTTGCCGCGCAGCCGCGCACGCACCTCGGCCACCAGCCGCCGGCTTACTTCCACCGGTTCGGTGCCGCCGCGCAGACGGATCATGAAGCGGCCATCCTCACTCTTGTCCAGGCTCTGAATATGAGCCAACGACACCAGCGCATTGCGATGTATGCGGATGAAGTCTTCAGAAAATTCGGTTTCCAGATCCTTGAGGGCTTCATCGATGAGCAGTTCACCTTCGGTGTGGCGGACAGTCACGTATTTCTGATCGGCAATGAAGCATTGAATGTGATCCACCGGCACCACCTGCAAGCGGTCGCGTAAGCGGGCGGCGACATGCCGACGTGGAGCGTGGGAAGTCTGAACTGCTACTTGCTGGAGCTGTACCCGGTTGAGCCGCCCGGCTTTCGCCAAGGCGGTGGCCAGGCGGTCCTGGCGAATCGGTTTCAGCAGATAGGCAATGGCATGTGTGTCGAAGGCTTCCAGTGCGAATTCATCGTACGCGGTGGTGAAAATAATGGCCGGCGGATTCTCGAGTGCGGCCAGATGGCGTGCCGTCTCCAAGCCGTCCATCACCGGCATGCGAATGTCCAGCAGCAGCACATCGGGTTGGGTCGCTTCCCAAAGTTGCAACGCTTCACGGCCGTTAGCGGCTTCGCCGCTAAGCTTGCAATCCGGGATGGCAGACAACAGTTCCTTGAGCCGCGCCCGGGCCGGTAATTCATCGTCTACTACCAGAACCTTCATTCAGCGTGGTCCATGTAGGGGAAGTGCAAGTGTACGCGATACACGCCGTCGTCGGTCGTGATGTCCAAGGTGGCGCGGTCAGGCCATGCGAGTACCAGGCGCTGACGCACATTGTCCAGTGCCATCTGGTTGCCGTGCCGCCGGGTACTACCCGCAGGCGGTAGAGGATTGCTGATATCGATGCTGATGGTGGTGCCGTCGTAGACGCCGTGCACGTCCACGGTGCCACCATGTGGTTGCGGCTCGATGCCGTGATATATGGCGTTTTCGAGCAGGGGCTGCAGCATCAATTGCGGAACGTAGGCGTCCGTTGGCAGTGCATCAATCTGCCAGTTGACCGTGAGGCGGTCACCCAGACGCAACTCCTCGATGCGTTGATACTGGCGCGTGATCGCCAATTCATTGGCGAGCGTGACCATCGGGCTGGTCTGCTTGAGGC
>JBOIBD010000290.1:0-2282 GCA_050739415.1 Gammaproteobacteria bacterium
CGAGCGGATATATAGATGCTGCGGGTGCAGACGTGTCGCCGGCTCACGTACCATCAAATGTGCCCAGTAACGGCTAAATTCCAAGTGTTCCATATGACGCCCGTCGCCTTTGTCCACGACGACGCGGTCGCCGCTCACGGTGATCACCTCGCCGTAGCGTCCATGTCGCCAGCATATATGCAGGCACAAGCCCAGCGCCAGCATCTCCACGATCGCCCAAGCGAGCACCGGCCAGAAGCCGTGCAATGTGTACCACAGAGCCAAACCCAGGGTCACACACACGATGCTGGCATAAAACAACCACACACCCGCCAAACTCATTGACCGGTTTGGCACAATCACGATGCGATGCGTGGCAGCATCGGGGTTGACTGCCGGCATGATCACAACCACCTCGCGGCTGGCCGCCGCGCCACCCTTTTCCGGACCGCGGGCATCTCCTGTCGGAACGCCCCGTCAGTCAGGCGGCAGCGGCGGAAAACAGCGGTGTATGCTACTGCAAGAATCAAGTCTCATGCAACGCTTCTTGGGATGCTATTCAGCAAGCAAATCATCAGCTTCCACGCACTGTTTCTACATGTGAGATGTTATCTAAGCGTCTGAGAAAAATGAGAAACGCCACTAGTGAAATGGGCTCAGTGGCCGAAATCCGGTCGGGGCAACTCGCCCAAGGGCGTGGGCAGGCTTGATATGTACGCCGCCAACGCTTTCACCTGGGCATCCGTCAGGGCTTTTGCCTGGGGCGCCATGATGATGTTCTTGCGCTGCCCGTCGCGGTATTCCTTGAGCGCCTGGATGAGGTAATCCCGGTACTGGCCCGCAATGATGGGCGGCGGATTGCCCGGCAGCGGGATCGGGTGCGCGCCGTCGGCGCCGTGGCACGAAGAACAGGTGTCCTTGAAGTGTTGGGCGGCCCAGGCGGGTGTCGCGGGCGCGGCCGGCGTGTCGGCCAGCACCGGCGCGGCCAACACCAGCCCCAGAGCCGCAATTACGAATAGCAGTGCGCGGTGCATGGCTGACGGCCCTCTCACTGGTTTTTATCGGGGGTGCCCAGGCTCTGGAAATACGCGGCGATGTCTTCCATCTCCTGCTGGTTCAGGGATGAGGCCTGAGCATGCATGGTCAGGTGGCTGCGTGCACCGGATTTATATTCCTCCAGCGCATGCACGATATAGGCCGCGTCCTGGCCCGCGAGCTTGGGCACACGATAGGTGGGATACACGTTGGTGTAATCGGTGATGCCGTGGCAACCAAGACAGGTCTGGGATTCGACTTTGCCCTTGGCGATGTCGCCGGCCGCGCGGGCGGCAACGGTTACCGTGAGTGCCGTGCAGGCAAGGACGATGGCAACAATGCGGCTCCGCATTGGGGATCTCCCATGGTTCCAGGTTCCATACCCAAATTCAGAATAGATTCTAAGGCTAACAGATTCATCGAAACATAGCTGTTTTCAAAATCTCCTGGCACAGGATAATGGCTTGCGACTGATACCGGCTAATAATTTAGCGCATTTCTATCACATCATTATCTCCAATATTTCCATGCTCTTAGAAAGTAAGTAGGGTTGAAAAACCTGAATCATTCTCACTTCGGTTAAAAACATTACGTGTGCTGAGGTTTTCAGTGATTTTTGTGATTGTGCGGAAATGGGGATGAGTCCCTGGCTTTAGGGCTAACCGCAATATTTGCTTCCAGCAGATTCTCGTATCAGACTGCGAGACTCAGGATGTTTCCACAAGCAGTATTGAAATGAGTTCCATCCGACATCTGCTAAAGCTGGCAATCGCAGTGGGTTTAACCGCATGGACTATAACTGCCGGCGCGGCAACGCCGACTCTCAATCTTGGCGATTACAAAGGCAAAGTGGTCTATTTGGACTTTTGGGCGTCTTGGTGCGCACCGTGCATGCAGTCCTTCCCTTGGATGGATGCCATGCAGGAAAAATATGGCGCTCAAGGGCTGGTAATCATCGCGGTCAATGAAAACAAGCAAAAGCAAAACGCAACCAAGTTTTTAAAGCGATTCCCGGCTGATTTCAAAATTTTTTACGATCCCACGGGAATTCTGCTAAAAAAATACAATGTGAGCGGATTGCCGACTTCGTTTCTCGTTGATCCCAGTGGCAACATCTATCGCCGCCATTTGGGCTTCAGCAACAGCTCATCTGATGAATATGAACGCGAAATACGCAGGTTATTGGGTAAGTGATCTTTGCTGATACCAGGAGCAGGCGGTGTTGAAGAAGGCTGAAGAAATCCGATCATTCATCAGCAGCTTAAAAC
>JBOIBD010000291.1:0-2253 GCA_050739415.1 Gammaproteobacteria bacterium
CACACAGACATGATCACGAGGCGGCTGCGCTCACACCCGCCCATCTCGTAACAAGATCACATCAACCACGCCAGGCACCTTCACCCTTCCCCCAGCTCACAGGCCGAAGTGCGGCTGCCGTACTGGCTACCCCTTAAGCGCGACTGGGCGGTAAAATCGGCGGGATGTAGGGCGGCTCGGCATGAGCCGAGCCGCCCTACATCGCAACAGGTGGTAACCGCCGTAACCGGCTAGGGCAGCTTGCGGCTACAAGCTGTATCACCGCGGCAAGCACGTAAAGTGCAGCCGTAATGCTCGCCAGGACGGCGGTTATCACTGCTAGCTGCGCTCGGGCGTCCCAGGCATGTCTCTTCGTGTTCCGTGACATGCGGCTCACCTCCTTCCTGCGGCCAGCCGCCGCCGGCGCGCGTCCCACCGCAGGAAGAAAAGAGACACTCCGAACTATGTAACTCTCCGGGAGAGATCCCTCGGACCTACGTTTCCAGCTTGGCACCGTGACGAAGCGCGTTAACGATTCCTGACAAGAAGAGATCGCATCAGCTGCGCACTGGTATCGTTTGAGGTGGATCTGACGTTTCCTGACGATCTTTGGACGCAGGGAGGACGCTTGGCAGGGGTCAAAATCCCAGGTGAGGACCGTCTACCGCCAGGACCGGCCCGCAATTTTACACTCGCCCTGCACGAACTTTACATCGGGGCAGGCAGACCCGGCCTCAGGCGGATTGCCGAAGCAGTCACGCACGGCGGATTTGATGACACCATTAGCCATCAGACGGTCAGTGATCTGCTGAACGGGAAAAACATCCCAGCATGGTCGAAGGCTAACAGCTTGGTACGATATCTGGCAAGTCGAAATAGTCCTCAACAGGATCCCGAGAAGATGGCAGAGAAATTTCTATCTATGTGGAAGAGCGCCATAACTGCCGCTGAGCCAGTTCCGGCATCGGAAGCGCCGCATAAGATGCCAGCCGCACCGACATCTCTTAGTAGCAGCGTGAATTCCGGGGCATCGCTACATCCAACTTCGGCTAACAAACCGACTGAAAGCGCGAAGGCTATATCTAGTCCATTGCCGGGTCGGTGGCGTGATCCTGTCACGAGCGGAGCGTCACACCCACCGGATAACCTGCTATCATACACGACTACTCATACGGCCCTTAGATGGTTGTCTTACTCTAGCCCGCCAGAGATATATCTAGCAGCCCGCATTCCATCCGGCCAACTAGGTGCGAAGCCAGCCGGAGCCGAAATAAGACGCCGATTCTTGACATTTCTCAGGCAGGAGCCGCTGATGAGCCTTTTCAGTATCTTCCTGGATGATGCGGCTGAAATGAAGTGGAGTGTATGGAACAGCCAGGGACGTGGTAATCATGAAGCCATTCTTTCTAGCCCCGTATCTGAGAAGGCACCGTTGGCTTGGGCGAAAATTGTCCTACCCGATCCCTGGCTTGTGAATTTGGATGATGTCACCTTCGTTACCAGCATTAGGTGTAGGCCCTTGCCTCTTATGCACTGGCATGAGCCATTTACTTACGTCCTCGGCATTCCTGACGCCTTTGCAGTCTTCGTTCAGGAACTCGGAATACATATTGAAGTGGGTCTTGCAGCATCGGTTGGCGCGCGACTGCGCTCACGTAATGGAATTACTGAGCTCGTCAACATCGAGGGCTACGAAAAAATACCAAAATCCCAGACCGTTAAGAGCTTCGACACATACGCCCTATCTGCCAAGAAGGGTTTTTCTGATATTGAAATGGCAGCCGAATGGATAGGTCTTATGTGCGACTACGCGCTCCATATTGACGGTTATGAGAGCGCGGTAGCTGCGCTCACGAAAGATGAGCACGCGACCTAAGGTCGCCTGTGCTGCCGACGTAGCCTGCTTTGGAGTTATGCCCAGTCTTGCGGATGAGCCGCACAATGGCCGTACAATGCCTGCACAGCACGGCGCCCGCGCGTGTGGGTGCTGTGCGCAGCGGTTCCGGCTCGGTCCCCCCTCCTGCCTGGGCGGATGTGCTGGGGCCGCGCCGCCTCCGTGTTCCTGACCTCACCCCCTCAAAGAGCAAGACGGTGAGGTCAGGAACACTACAGCTCTACTACACGAGTAAACAGACAGGAGGGGAGACCAATCCGGAAACGCACTGGGGGGAAACCCGCAGGGGTGGGGTCAAAGTCGCGGTTCGGGGCTTAGGTGACATGTTTCGGTTCTGTATCATTTGGGTGCTGGGGTTACGACGTGGTGCGCAATAGGCG
>JBOIBD010000292.1:0-2211 GCA_050739415.1 Gammaproteobacteria bacterium
CCAGGGGCCGGTGATGAAAGCCAGGTTTATTGCGTTCCTTTGCGCGGTCGCCTTATTAATTCCGGCGCGGCCAGCTTTCCCGAAACCAGGTAGCGCTGCAGGGTCACCGGCCCGGAATCAGGGTAGGCCGCGCTCCGGCCTTCTGGCGCCTGCTAACGCACGCGATTCTGCGCACTACGTGGGTTCGAAGGCGTGCGAGCTGTGCCACGCCGCGATTTATGAACGGTGGAAGAAAACACCTATGGCGAATGTGGTGCGCGACCCGCGCACCCACCGCGACGCGATCCTGGCGGATTTCTTGAAGGCGCCCTCTTTCGTGACGTTCACAAGGAAGCAGATAGCTTTTGTTTACGGAAGCATCTGGAAGCAGCGCTACTTCGAGAAGGTGGGCGATGATTATTACGTGCTCCCCGCGCAATGGGACATCAAAACCCATCAATGGCTCCCATTTTTCGTGAAAAAGGGAGAAGACTGGTGGGCGCCGCTCTACCCGCCGGACAACATGAAACGCCCGACCGGGCCTTTATGCGACGGCTGCCACTCCGTGAACTACGACATCACAACTCATACCGTGACCGAGTGGAATGTAGGCTGCGAGCGGTGCCACGGCCCCGGCAGCGAGCATGTGCAGAATCCCGCACAATACCTGACCAACATCATCAACCCGGCGCGCCTGGATTATGTGGACGCTAACGACGTTTGCATTCAATGTCACGTACAAGGCCGCCCCCTGCATAACCCGATCAATGGGCAGTATTATGACTGGCCGGTTGGATTTCATGTGGGACTGCACCTCGAGGACTACTGGAGACTCGAACAACATAGACTCGGCGTGACCGATTTCTATTATTTTGCAGACGGCACAGCGCACAAGAACCGCATGCAGGGGAATGACTACGTGCAGAGCCTCATGTACCGCCACGGTGTCACGTGCTTCAGTTGCCATGACGTGCACGGCACGGATAACTACGCGGAACTGATCAAGCCGGCATCTTCCAATCAGATGTGTCTGGAATGCCATAACCCAGGCTCGCCCAACGGCCCTTATACAGCCACGATTGAAGAACACACGCACCACAAGCCGGGGGGTCCGGACAGCGAGTGTGTTTCGTGCCACATGCCGAAGTTCGAGAAGGAAGGCGTGCCTGGCGCCTTCGTTCACGCCCACACGTTCAGGTTCATCACGCCGGCGATGACGGAAAAGTACGGGATTCCGAACCCGTGTATTTCATGCCACCAGGACAAATCAAACCAGTGGGCAACAAAATGGCTGGCGCAATGGTATTCCCCCTGGCGCATGAGGTGACCAAGCATGACTCCCGGCGTCAGAAATGAGGGGATTCCGATTTCCGGGAAGGTGCATTGGAGCACCGATCAAACCTGCAAAATCCTGGCCCACGAAGGAGACATGATCAAAATACTCTGGTTTCTTATTTTTCTATTTGTCCTGGTTGCACCACCAGCCCACACTCAAGAGACCACGCCGCTTCGTCTGCTTCAGAAAATCCCCATGCCAGATGTGCAAGGCCGCATCGATCACTTCGATGTGGACTTGGCGGGGCGGCGGCTATTCATGTCCGCTTTGGGCAATAACACGCTGGAGGTGTTTGATCTGCGCACGAACAAGCTCATCCACACCATCCGCGGTTTGCGCGAACCGCAAGGGGTGACGTACGCGCCCAAGTCCCACCGCATTTTCGTGGCGAATGCCGGAGACGGAGCCGTTCGCATCTTTGACGGGCGCACATATAAGCTTCTCAAGACCATTCATTTTCCGAGCGATGCCGACGACACCCGCTATGACCCTGCCAGGCGGCACGTATTCGTTGGCTATGGTGATGACGGGAATGCCGGCCTCGGCATTCTTGACGGCGCGACCGGGAACTTGCTGGAAACGATTAAGCTTCCGGGCCATCCCGAATCATTCCAGTTGGAAGAGTCCGGACCCAGGATTTTCGTCAATATTCCAACTGCCGGTAATATCATTGCGGTGGTCAATCGGCGTGAGCGCAAGATTGTGGCAACGTGGACCTTGGGCGGCGCACGAGATAATTTCCCGATGGCTTTGGATGAAGCGCACCATTGTTTATTTGGCTCTGCGCAAGAATCTGTGAAAGTACCCAATTGGCGCGGGTTTGGGAATCCAGGGAATATCGGCTTTCAGGTGCCCGTTTTTCCCTTTCATCGAGGTGTTGGGTTGGTGAGCCTGCG
>JBOIBD010000293.1:0-2196 GCA_050739415.1 Gammaproteobacteria bacterium
CAATCGCGCTGAACTCATCGCCACCGTGCGCAGCCATCTGCATCGGCGGCAGAAACAGCCTCAGATCATCCGTAATCTCTTCCATGAAAAACATGTCCGTTATGCCGCCTAACGCATCACGCACTATTTTGTGGTCTCCGCAGTAAAGACGCCGGTTCGCTCGGGGAATCGGAGAACAGCAACGTAACATCGGCTTCCCGAGTAACCGGCATCTGCATTGAGTTCGTCACAATGCGAGCACAAGCGTAGTCAAGCTGAACCGGAGTTTCCACCCGGAGGTCATGCGTTTTCCTGCGAACGGACAGACCTCAATCGTCGCTTCGACTCTTAGTCAATCCATTTCACTTGTTCGTGCATTCTCTGTCGTAGCGCTTGGGTAGATTTGGTGCATACCAACTTCAACGGGTGATGAATGCCAGCTTTCGACATGTAGATATCAAGGTTCCAGTCCTAAAGAGCATCTGAAACTGCGGATTCCTGCTGGATTTGGCGTCGTGCCGTGAGCGAATATTGCGAATCCGATTTCGGAACATTTTGGAGACACATGACGGTTGCGCGATGACCGAGAAGCAATTGGGTGTTGCCAAATGCTGACACGGAAAGCCTGACATTGACTCGGATTGTCATGGCTGCTCGTCGCGCGCGTCACGCACTCAAAACCTGAATTCATGAGGACCCACATATGAAAACGAACCTGATATCCCCCGCGGTGCGCTATGCATTGATAACGGGTGCCGCGATGACTTTGGCCGCGCCGGCGGTGTTTGCCCAGGTTGCGGGCCAAGCCAACACCCAGAATCAGAACCAGAGCCAGAATCAGCAAAATGTCAGCCTGAAAAAGGTCATGGTCACGGGCTCGGCGATTCCGCGCACCAGCATTGAGACCCCGGCGCCGGTCACGGTGATTACGGCCAAACAAATCCAGGCCAGCGGTCTAACTACAATCTCGGACGTATTGCGAACCTTGTCCGCCGACAACAGCGGCACCATTCCCGAGGCGTTTACCTCCGGGTTTGGCACCGGCTCTTCTGGCGTGGCGCTACGTGGACTGACGGTGAATTCCACGCTGGTATTGATTGACGGGCGCCGCACCACTGGTTATCCGCTGGCGGACGATGGCATACGCTGGTTCACAGACTTGAATACCATTCCGCTCAACGCGGTGGAGCGCATCGAGGTGCTTAAAGACGGCGCTTCTTCAATATACGGAGCTGATGCCATCGCCGGCGTGATCAACATCATTCTGTATCCGTCCTATAACGGCTCGCTGGCCACCCTGCAGTTCGGCGGATCGCAGCAGGGCGGCGGCGCCTCGACGGATGCGAGCGTCATCACCGGCACCGGCAATCTGGATACCAACGGTTGGAACGCGTACCTGAGCGTGGAGTATCACACACAGCAGCCGATTTATTATCGTGACCGCGGTTTTCCGTTGAATGCCTGCGACACCAGCTCGCTCGGGAATGGTGACTTTTGTATAAACGGCAATCCCGCACACGGCGGGTCCGGTGTTGGCAGTTCCACCGGTTCCCAAGGCTATGGCAGCTCCATCTACGGCGCCGTGGCGCCCGCCATTGTCACCGGCACCAATCCGGACGGCACCCCCGACTTGCTGGACGGCTCGGTGATTCCCGGCACGAGGTTCCAGCCCCTACGCGCCTGCCCGACACCGGTCACCTATCCAGGCACCGGCCCCGGCACCGGCACCGGCTGTGGCTACAATGAAATTGCCGCCAACGGAGAACTCGCGCCGCAGACGGATAGTTACTCGATTGACGGCCGCATTACCGTCAACCTCAACTCGACGACCACGGCTTACCTGAATGCAAGTTACAACCAGTTCCGCACGGTGAATGAAGTCGGCGGCAGTGTTCCTGATGACGCTTCGATTTACCCTTCGATTCAGAACGAGACGCCTATCAATACCAGCAACATTGTGCTGCCGCCGTTGCTGCCAAACGGCATGCTCAACCCAAATGACCCGTTTGCCACAAGCTGCGCGGGCTACGCCGCGCCCGGGCCGGGCGCAGGTGTGAATGCTCCGGGCTGCCAGTACGCCAAAATCAGTTATCAGTTCGGTGATGTGCCGCTATTCGGGTCGGATACCACGGTCAATCATGTGATGCGCATGGATGCCGACGTGAATGGCGTGCTCAACGAGAACTGGAACTATGACGTGGCTCTGAACCTCAATCA
>JBOIBD010000294.1:0-2177 GCA_050739415.1 Gammaproteobacteria bacterium
CGCACAGTGCGCTGGGCTACTTACCCCCAGCAGTATTCGCCAGTAAGGCGGCATGATATGTTGTTTTCCCCACATCCGGGTTGGTACTGTTTTGGGGGGAAGGTCACTTAACATCCGGAAGCGGAGGTCGTGGGGTCGACTAATCGAACACGAGATACATTGAACAGAGTTAATTGGGGGCCGTGGACATGATGCGCTGAATCCGTGGTCTGGATAGTTTCTTGTTCCACCACCTATATACTTGCGGATTCAACAGGCGCTCAAACTTGGCGTTCTCCACTTCGAGTTCACGCTTCACATCTTGAACTCCCACCGGTTAATTTATCTGGAACCCCACATAATGCTCAGTGCCAGTTACGGAGATAGATCAGTTCGCACATGCAAGAATAGGAATTGGTGGCTCAGTTCCAGCATTCATAAATAAGTGTAGATATCGAAGCTCATGGCTCTGCATACAGCTGCCTTAGCAGAGCCCCTCAGCTGTACTATTCTGTCGCCTCATGCAGACAGTCATTATTTCCATCAATTCAAGCATCTAGCCTATTTATGAGCGTGCGCTGTCGCTCCTGGACAACAATAGACCCTCAGCATGCGTATTATTTATTTGTAATTCCGCTAACTCGTTGACCTGCTACCTTCCATCAGTACTGGCATAGGAATTGCTTCAATTAATAATGAATATCTTATGGAGACTAGACATGAGCACGGACATTAAGTCAACAAGAAATACGATGAGCATTGATAATGTAGATACAACATTTCCAGTCTTGTCGATTACAGCCAAACAGAACCGGCTGCTGCATGCTCTGCAACCAGATGATTTTCAGCATCTGCTTCCTCATCTGTATCTTGCCGCTATACCCCGTGATGTACATATTGATATATCGGCTAGTGCATTGGTACAGGTTTATTTCCCGATCAGTGGCTTCTTCTCCCTAATAACAACCCTGGAAAATGGTAAGTCTACGCAAATCTCAGTCATAGGCAGCGAAGGTATGGTTGGCATTTCTGCATTTATGGGTGAATGCGTCATTCCCACCAGCGTTATTTCATTAAGTGATGGTTATGCCCTGTGTCTGGACAAACAGGTATTCAAGAGATATTTTGAACAGTCTGAATCACTCAGACGGATACTGCTGCGGTACCTTGCTGCACGCATGTCTGATATCGGTCAGACCGTTATATGTACCCGGTATCACAGCCTTGAGCAACAATTCTGCCGTTGGCTTTTATCTGGCCTGGATCGCCTGCAATCTGACGAAATCGGAGCGACCCACGAAGCAATCGCCAATATACTTGGAGTTCGCAGGGAGACTGTAACAAGCGTTGCCGGAAAACTTGAGGAAGACGGTCTTATCCAGAATAGCCGCGGTCATATCAAAATCACTGACTACAGCGCTGTCGAGTCTCGCGTATGCGAGTGCTATGAGGTGATAAAGGAACAATACACCGCGATGCTGCCTGTGCCAGATGACACATTCCGAGCAAAAGAGGCGGTTTCCCACATTCCACACGACACAAATACCGCGGATACTTTCGCCTAATTCTGATGCCGCAGCGCCAGTGCGCGCTTGCAGACATTTTCCACGGTGAAGCCGTATTCGCGAATCACCGTATCCCCGGGTGCCGAGGCGCCGAAGCGCTCGATGCTGAGCACATCGCCCCGATCGCCCACGTAACGGCGCCAGCCCTGAGCCACACCCGCCTCCACCGCCAGCCGCGCGCGGATTGCAGGCGGCAATATATCATCACGACAAGCTTGCGGTTGAGCATCGAATAATTCCCAACTTGGCATGGAGACGATGCGTGCCTGGATGTTCTGTTCGCGAAGCTTTTTACCGGCTTCCACAATCAGGTTCACTTCCGAACCGCTTGCGATCAGGATCACATCCGGTTTACCGTTCGGTGCATCGGCGAGAATATATGCACCGCACGTCAAGCCTTCGGCTGGGGCGAACTGCTTGCGATCCAAAGTCGGCAGATTCTGGCGCGTCAACACCAGCGCTACAGGGCCATCCATTTTCGTCAGCGCCACTCGCCAAGCCACGGCAGTCTCGTTGGCATCGCCGGGCCGGATGACGGTCAGCCCCGGAACCGCACGCAAGCCGGCCAACTGCTCCACTGGTTGATGGGTTGGTCCGTCCTCGCCCAGCGCGATACTGTCGTGGGTGAAGACA
>JBOIBD010000295.1:0-2170 GCA_050739415.1 Gammaproteobacteria bacterium
GTATTACCACGAACTGGTACGGCTACCTTCCTGCGTCACCCCATCGCTTGACTACTACCAGATTGGGTCCCACGCAGCAGGCGGCCGCCACACACCCGAAAGCATGTGGTCAACCACCATTTGGGCGGTTAGCGAATCTGATTCGTCAGGGACGCGCACACACGGGTACGGGAATATCAACCCGTTGTCCATCGACTACGCCTGTCGGCCTCGCCTTAGGTCCCGACTCACCCTGGGCGGACTGGCCTGGCCCAGGAACCCTTGGTCTTTCGGCGGGCAAGGTTCTCACTTGCCTTATCGCTACTCATGCCTGCATTCTCACTCCCCACACCTCCACCGTGGATCACTCCACGGCTTCCCCGGTGAGAGGACGCTCCCCTACCCAGCCACACAGATGTGTGGCTGCCGCGGCTTCGGCGGTGTGCTTGAGCCCCGCTACATTATCGGCGCACAATCACTTGACCAGTGAGCTATTACGCACTCTTTCAAGGGTGGCTGCTTCTAAGCCAACCTCCTGGTTGTCTTTGCGACTGCACATCCTTTCCCACTTAGCACACGCTTAGGGGCCTTAGCCGGCGATCTGGGCTGTTTCCCTTTCGACGCACGGAGCTTATCCCCCGCCGTCTCACTGCCACGCTAAACACCACGGCATTCGGAGTTTGGCTGACGTCAGTAACCTAGTAGGGCCCATCGGCCATCCAGTAGCTCTACCTCCGAGGTGAACCACGTAACGCTGCACCTAAATGCATTTCGGGGAGAACCAGCTATCACGGAGTTTGATTGGCCTTTCACCCCTACCCACAGCTCATCCCCTCAGTCTTCAACCTAAGTGGGTTCGGGCCTCCACGCGGTCTTACCCGCGCTTCACCCTGGCCATGGGTAGATCACTCCGCTTCGGGTCCAGAACACGCCACTACACACGCTCACACGTGATACGCCCTATTCAGACTCGCTTTCGCTGCGGCTACCCCACCCGGGTTAACCTCGCGACATGTCCCTGACTCGCAGGCTCATTCTTCAAAAGGCACGCCATCACCCCACAAACGAGGGCTCTGACGGCTTGTAGGCACACGGTTTCAGGTACTCTTTCACTCCCCTCCCGGGGTACTTTTCACCATTCCCTCACGGTACTAGTCCGCTATCGGTCATCAGGAAGTATTCAGGCTTACCGGGTGGTCCCGGCAGATTCACAGCAGATTCCACGGGCCCGCTGCTACTCGGGAAACAACACAAGGCAGGTATGCGGTTTTCACCTACCGGGCTCTCACCGTCTACGGCAGACCATCCCAGGCCACTTCGGCTAACCACATACTTTCCACTGCCCCTCAGCCAGGTAGAACTGAGACGCGCCGCTCCCACGACCCCACGCACACAACCCCTACCCGGTATCACCATGTGCGCGGTTTAGCCATCCTCCGCGTTCGCTCGCCACTACTGACGGAATCACACTTGTTTTCTTCTCCTACGGGTACTGAGATGTTTCACTTCCCCGCGTTCCCTCCCACCGGCTATATATTCACCGGTGGGTGACACGACATCACTCGTGCCGGGTTTCCCCATTCGGACATCCTCGGATCCATGCTCGGTTGACAACTCCCCGAGGCATATCGCAGCCTCCCACGTCCTTCATCGGCTCCTGATGCCAAGGCATCCACCATGCGCCCTAACACACTTACAAACACAAGAAAACACTCAACAAAAAAACTGCCAAAACAACAGCAATCTTGCTAGATGCTCGCAACCACTATCCACAACTCAAACACCACACCCCACCACCAAGCGGAGCGACAACCACCCAACAAACAACGGGTGTTGCCTCAAAACCCAACAGTGTGCCGGCGGCTCGTTTCGTTGCTGCGCACCCGGCTCCCGCCCACTACAGACGAGAACCCCTTCACGGCATACACCCCACCCGATGCGGGGTGTCTTACGTGGTGCTCCTTAGAAAGGAGGTGATCCAGCCGCACCTTCCGGTACGGCTACCTTGTTACGACTTCGTCCCAATCGCCGATCCCACCTTCGACAGCTCCCCCCCAAAAAGGGTTAGGCCACTGGCTTCGGGTGTTACCGACTTTCATGACGTGACGGGCGGTGTGTACAAGGCCCGGGAACGTATTCACCGCAGCGTTGCTGATCTGCGATTACTAGCGACTCCGACTTCACGGGGTCG
>JBOIBD010000296.1:0-2142 GCA_050739415.1 Gammaproteobacteria bacterium
CACCGGAACCAGGCGTTTTCAGATCCATGACCCGGATCACGCGTGGATCAATGTTCACGATTGACAACGCGCCGCTGGTTTCGATGGACACTTGGTAGCCGGCATCACTCAGACGCGTTAGCAAAGTCATGCAGTTCTTCTGCGCCAACGGTTCACCGCCGGTGACGGTCACATAACCAGGAGTATATTCCGCCACCCGCCACAGGATGTCTCCAAGAGACATCCACTCGCCACCGTGGAACGCATACGCGGTATCGCAATACTGACAACGCAACGGGCAGCCGGTGAGACGCACGAACACCGTCGGCCATCCAACACTGTCCGCTTCGCCCTGAATAGAATGGAAAATTTCAGTGATCCGAAGCCGCTCTGTTGCGGGCAGTGTGGCGCGTTGCGGCATTGGCCTAGAGGAATTCAATTCTTCAGTGGCCCTCTTTGCGTATGCGGTTCAGCCGTTGCTTTGCAAGATTAGCCACATTGGTGCCAGGATATTGCTTGATGACGCTTTCCAGAGTCTTGCGCGCGACTTTGTACTGTTGCATCTCGTACTGGGAATAACCGGTCTTGAGCAAGGCATCCGGTGCCTTGCTGGAATTCGGATAGCCCTTGATCACGGCCTGGTAGTTGACCAACGCGCCCTGAAAATCGCTCATTTGGTAATGGGCTTCGCCCATCCAGAATTCCGCGTTCGGCACTAAAGGGCTTTGCGGATATTGCTGTATAAAGTTGGTAAACCCATTGATGGCATCTTCATAGCGGCCTTGTTTCAGCAGATTGAAATTCTGCTGATAAGCGGCCTGATCACCGCCTGCGGCCGCTGCGGCCGCGGGACTGCCAGTGGCTGGTGCCTGGGTCGCTGCACCACCGACAGCTGCTGGCGCAGCCGCACTCAAGCCCAGCTCTAATTTCTGCAGGCGTTTGTCTAGATCGGAATACAGGTCCCGCTGCTGTTTTTTGTCAAGTTGCTGATCGTGCTGCAGCACCTGGATATCGCCGCGTAGTTCATTGACCTGCTGTTGCAGGCTTTCCACATTTTGGGACAGGTTTACCAGGCTCTGATTGTTAAATACCTGATCCAGTCTATCCACGCGCGCTTCGAGTTGCTGCTGGCGGATGTATACCGGATCATCCGGCTTCACCGGCATGCAACCGCTCAAAAGAGCAATCAGCCCTGCAACCAGCAATACAACGGAATAACTCGATTTCATTGGTTCAGATACACGAGCACGGCGCGGCGGTTCTGTGACCAGCAACCTTCATTGTGCTCACTGCACACTGGATGCGCCTCACCATAGCTCACAGTGGTGAGCTGGTCGGGATTCACACCCTGGAACAGCAGAAAACGGCGCACCGATTGAGCACGGCGATCACCCAGTGCAATGTTGTATTCCCATGTGCCACGTTCGTCCGTATAGCCTTCGATGCGAACTTTCTGATTCGGATTCGCGATCAGATATTTTGCGTGTGCCGTAAGCAAGTCCAGAAACTCGGGCTTAATATTGCTCTTGTCGAAGTCGAAGTACACGACCTTCTTGTAGAGAATGCTGCTGGGATTATCCAGCGGACTGAGCTGCGTTTGGGACGGTGCAGCCGCAGTGGATGTCGTGGGTGCCGTGCTCGCGGGCGCAGCCGTGGTAGCAACGGGAGTTGTAATCGGTTTCACCGTTTTGGCACAACCCGCGGCGAACAAAGCTACCGCGATAATCACTAGACTCGAACGCAGGACTTTCATGACTGTCTCCTAATTAATACGTAATCGGGCTTGAGAAACGACGGACTACTCTACTTATTACTATTGTGACAGGAATGGACCCCAAACGGGAGCATGCACACCCACGCCGGATTGGGATTCAGACAAGCGCTCGCGTACCTGGCCATCCACCGAAACCTCAGCCAGCACACCTTGGCCCTGGTAATCGGCTTCGTAGATAATCATGCTGCCGTTGGGCGCAAAACTCGGTGATTTATCCAAGCTGCCGTTTGTGAGCGTCAGCAGTGCCCCGGTATTCAGGTTCATCACAGAGATGTGCAGCTGGCCGTTCTCGCGATGCACCATCGCCAGTGTCTGGCCATCGGGTGACACTCGCGGTCGGGCATTGTAGCTACCATCAAAGGTGATGCGCTGCGGTGTGCCGCCACTCA
>JBOIBD010000297.1:0-2117 GCA_050739415.1 Gammaproteobacteria bacterium
GATCTTACCCGGATAATGCGGGAACAGAATGGCGTGCCAGTGGTCAGGAAGAAAGATCCACGCCGTCACCAGAAAACCCTGCGCCTCGCGGCGCGAGCCAATGGCCCCTGCCAGAAATCCGAATTCGGGTTCACCCAGAAGGCAATGTCCATGCAGCAGTCAGCAAGTTACAAAGAAAAATCGATTGGAGAGAACCATTCGCCGCAGACGAGACATCGCGACGCATTATAACCGAATGTTTTCCGGAAAGGCCGCAGAGTTTCTGAAACGCGAAACTCTGCGCTACCTGCTTTCATCGATGTGCCACCCGCCGTCAGTTGCGGCGATACTCAGTGTCGCCAGGGCGACAGCCCAGTCTAAACCGAACGGATAGCTTGTAGGCTGCCCAGGACGCAGCGGATGTGACAACTACCGCGGTGATCTCACAAACCGCCACGATTGCCAAGGTCGTTGAAGTGGACAGTAGCGCCCACGCAACTAAGCCGCAGCCGCCAACCAGACCAAGACTAGCCGCAACTGCCGCCCGGTAGCGCAACCGGTCCCGGTAGTCATCAATGCGCTCCCCTCGATATACAGCCAACCCGGCTACGCCTAGCCACGCAATCAAAACCACATACCCTATAACTAGATCTTTCGGAGGCCAACCTAGCAGTCTGTGCCCCAATCCGTAGAACGCTCCTGCCCAGAATATGACTCCAGCGAGAAATGAGTATGCGTACTTAGCTCTGGTTGTCACGCACTTGCCTCTCATATAGTTCAGGGCACTCGCTGACCTGCTTGGCAGGAGGTGTTTGATGCTGGCCATAGGTGGCCAGTCACGCCGTAGTAGCCACCCTCAGCTGCCATCGCCACACCAGACGCGAACACCGGGAGCGCAATGGGAATCGTGGTGGGCATCGCATCCATTAGCGCGAGTGACGTAGCTGCAACTCCCCCACCTGCGACAATCATTCCGGCGGCTGGGACCACGCGAGATTCTATAGGAGCAATGGCATCGTCGATTGCGAACAATTCCTTGGCATCCTGGCTCGCTTGGGTCACTGAGCAGGAGGCCTGCTGGAAAAGCGTAGGCTGCGACCTCAGCGGCGTTTGCGGCTGCGCGTTCGGCGGCGTAGGCTCAGGTGGAAGGACTAAGCTGGGCGCGGGCGGAGGTGCGGGCGCGGGAGGCGCTGCGCCGGAACAAATTTCCCGGATCGGGTTGCCGACGATACGGCAGCCGGGCGGAAGGTTGAAGTTTACGATTAAGGAGCTTCCGCACAGGGCTGTGCCGAAGGAGCACAAGTTTCCGACTCCTTGGTTTGCAAGATCCGACAGTGGATTGTTGCTGGGTGATGAGCCACCGCCGGTGACAGTGCAGCTGGTGCTAACGCTGAGATCGGAATTCACGGTTTGCGAGCAGCTATCCAGCCCCAAGGGATCGGTGAGGCTTGTAGGGTCATTGAGCGCGTAGGCGTATCTGTTCAAGCTCTGCGGGTTCATAAGGTCGCCGCCCACCGGGTCAGGATTATACCAGCGGCCGGGAGTCGTGTCGTACAGGCGGGCCGTAAATCCGTTGCTGTCGAAGGCTGAGAAATGCGAGCCCCAAAGGATGTTCCCGGCATAGGTCCAGGTGGTTCCCCAGGGGTAGTAGAGGACGTCGCCTACTGCCGTTCCTGTTTCGTCCGTGTCGCCGGTCGTCGATCCTAGAAGATTTGGATGGGGGAAGTACATCTGCGCGTTATCCACCGAGTACACTGACCAGCTCTCGCCAATTATCGGCACCATCTGCGCCCAGATCTCACCGTTCGATTCGGAATCGCCAACACGATTGCCCCAGGGATCGTACATATAATAGAAAACCGTCCACGGCACCGGGTTCGATACAAACTGTCCCAGAGCATTATAGGTTTGGAAGTTGCCATTCGCCGAGGACTGCCGGCCCTCGGCATCATATTGCCAAATATTAGAACCGTCGCTGGTTAAATCTCCTGCCGCATCGTAAGTGAAGCCGGAAGTCGTGATCCGGTTCGTCGATGAGTTGAACGAATTCTGCGGACATGGGCCTGAGGTGTTCTGATTCTGTGTGCACGTCATGTTGCCGTAGCGGTCGTAAGAGAAGGCGAGATTATAGGTGGAAC
>JBOIBD010000298.1:0-2103 GCA_050739415.1 Gammaproteobacteria bacterium
CTTTGCGTACCTGCTCGATATCTACGCCTAAGCGTTCTGCGATATTGGCAAATTCGTTCATCATGCTTATGCGAGAGGCCAGCATAGCGTTGGCAGCATATTTGGTGAATTCTGCGTCAGGCACCGCCATGATCATCAGGCGTTCGTGGTTGCGGGTAAATGGTGCGTACAGGCCGCGCATCACCTCGATGCTACGCTGGCTCCCAGCGCCTATCACAACGCGATCCGGGTGCGCGAAATCATCCACCGCGCTGCCTTCTTTGAGAAATTCCGGATTGGACACCACATCGAACGTCAGTGTGCTGCTTCGCTTATTGAGTTCCGCGGCAATCGTTTCGCGCACCCTTTCTGCGGTACCGACCGGCACTGTTGATTTGTCTGCCACGATTTTTTCGGATTGCATGTGCTCTCCGATGCTCGCGGCCACTTGCAGCACATGCTTGAGATCGGCTGAGCCGTCCTCATCAGGTGGTGTTCCTACCGCGATGAACTGCACCAGACCAAACTGCACGCCCTCCGCCGGTATGTCAGTGAACCGCAGCCGGCCGCTTTTCAAACCTTCCGCCAGCAAGTGGTCCAATCCCGGCTCCACAATAGGCACTTCGCCATTATTTAGCCGTGCCACCCGTGCCTTGTCCACGTCCACGCACAACACCTCGTTGCCCATGTTGGCGAAACAGGCGGCCGTCACGAGTCCCACATAGCCGCTGCCATGCACGGTTATTTTCATGTCTGATTCCGGAATTACATATTACAAAGAGCATTCATTATATCAGCCGTGCCGCGCCAGCCCTTATGCGTCATACTGCGTCCACACGACATCAGAATGAGGAAAACGATGCTCAAGCCCGGTGAGACTGCTCCTGATTTCACACTCCCCGACCAGGACGGCAGGCCAATACATCTTGCCGAGCTTCTGGCCCATGGGCCGGTGCTGTTGTATTTCTACCCTGCGGATTTCACGCCGGTCTGCACCCGCGAAGCCTGTACTTTCCGTGAATTGATCCCGGCGATGGTGTACAAAGGCGTAACACTCATCGGCATCAGTCCGCAGGATAGTGCCAGCCATGCCCGCTTCCGCGCACGGCATCGTCTGAATTTCCCGCTACTGGCGGACCCAAACAAGCGCGTAATCCGCGCCTACGGCTGCGATGGGCCGCTGGGTTTCGGTGTGAAGCGCGTCAGCTACCTTATCGGAGACCATGGGCGCATCCTGGAAGCGGTGCATGCTGCCTTTCGGGTCAGCCAGCATGCCGCTCTCGCCCAAAATCTGTTAATCAAGCACTGAGTCACTGAAAACGCCCATTATTGCGCATGCCTGAAAATCATGGCGAAAGTCACTTGCGCCTATATATCGAGCCGATATATTATCCGCGCCTCATTTTTCCTCGCCGGCAAGGATTCCCCCGAAGTGAATGTGAAAGACCTGTGCCTCGGCGCGCTCAGCTTCGGCGACGCCAGTGGTTACGATCTCAAAAAATTCTTTGAGAGCAGCTTCAGGCATTTCTGTGCGGCCGGCTACGGCTCCATATACCCGGCCTTGGCGGAACTCACGGACGAGGGACTGGTGAGTTGTCATGAGGAAACTCAACCGGGCAAGCCAGGCCGCAAGCTGTATCAGCTAACCGACGCCGGCCGCAAATCTTTCCTGAAATCGCTTGAAAAGACCTCGCCCGAATACAAAGTGAAATCGGACTTCCTGCTCGCATTGTATTTTACCCACCTATTGCCGCCAGAGCATTTGCAAAGCCTGTTGGACGGCCGCATCGCGGAGCTAAACCGGCAAATCAATCAGATCGAGCAAGCGGAAGACGATGCGGACGCGCCTTGCAAAAGCACCATTGGAAAACAGTTTGTCAGCGGTTTTGGGCTGACTGTCATGACCGCCGCACGGGATTATCTACGCGCCCATCGCCACAAGCTCATCACGGGCGTTCAAACTGCCGTACTACACCATTCAAAATCAACAATCCGGAACGCTCGACAAAGTTCCGGCATCACTCATTCCTGAACCAAGGACACCCTCATGGCCAAACGCATCGTTATCACCGTCGCCATCATGCTCGGCATCATGGTGATCATCTATGGCATCTGGGGTCTGAA
>JBOIBD010000299.1:0-2101 GCA_050739415.1 Gammaproteobacteria bacterium
GATCCAGAACGCGTGGTTGTCACCATGCGGCGGATGTAATGCCGTGAGCCTTTTGCCGCTGTCGCGTGAGACGTACACCCCCACGTTGGGTAAATAAATCGTATTCGGATCCTTGGGACTCACGTACACGCGCATGTAGTAGAACGAACGCTGGGTGATGTTGAGACTGTCGTTGATCAGCTTCCAGCTCTGCCCGCCGTTGTCCGAGCGGAACAATCCACCCGGGTGTCCTGGCTTGTAATCCGCCTGGATCAGCGCGTACACCACGTTCGGGTTGCTAGGCGCTACCGCAATGCCGACCTTGCCGAAGATTCCGGTCGGCAGCCCCTGGTTATGCGTGATGTTGGTCCAGTGCGCGCCACCATCGGTGGTTTTGTAAATTCCGCTGCCCGGTCCGCCGCTTGAAAACGTCCACGCGCGCCGCGTCATCTGCCACAGGGTGGCGTACAGCACCTGAGGATTGTGTGGATCCATCGCCAGGGTGATGGCGCCGGTGTGGTCATTGACGTAAAGAATCCTGTTCCAGGTCTTGCCGCCGTCCGCGGTTTTGAACACACCGCGCTCCGGGTTGGGCCCAAACAGATGCCCCAGCGCCGCCACGTATACGACGTCCGGATTATGCGGGCTGACGATGATCCAACTGATGATGTGCGTGGCGCCGAGCCCGATGTAGCTCCAGGTCTTTCCGCCATCGCTGCTCTTGTACATTCCGTGACCTACGGTCACGGTGTTGCGCGGCGCGGAATCACCGGTGCCGGCGTAGATGATTTGTGGATTGGAGGGCGCAATGGCAAGCGCACCGACGCTTCCACTGGTCGCCGGCCGGAAATACTTGTCGGTGATGTTTTTCCAGTTGTGCCCGTAATCCGTGGTTTCCCACACCCCGCCCCCGGCGGTACCCATGTAAAGAACATTCGGTTCACTCGCGACGCCTGTCAGGCTCGTTGCGCGACCGCCCGTATACGGGCCCACGCTGCGCCACTGCAGGGCGTTGATCAATTGCGCGGGCGATGCCGCCGCAGCGAACACGGCGGTCGGGAGGCATAACGGCAGGCAGGTAACAAATGCGGTTAAAACGCGATGCAGTTTCGTCATGGGGCAATCTCCACGCGCACGGCGAGCATCCGGCATGGCGAATGACTCGGGGCGGGTTGCAAGGGCTTGTTCGAACACACAGTCAGTCGGCGACACCTAAAGTCGGGCCTGCCGGTCTGCGCCTATCCCTGATTTACGCTTTTGTGGAGTCCATCCGGAACGCATCGCCAGAGAGTCGAGGCGAATCGGCAATCTTACCGGCGACTGGCGGCCTGAGAGTGTAGTACGTTTCAGGGAGATTTCCACGCGTGGATGACCGCGAGGACGCCGGCGTCAGGCGTGCATGCCTGGTTATTCCTCGCTGCGCGTCGGGTACGGGCGGCTATTGAAGTGTTGAAAATGGCCCAGTGTGGGCCGGACGCAGGCGATTCAGGAAACGCCGGATTTGAGTTTCACAGCAGCAATTATCGAATTATGGGAGACATGCGGCGAAGGCACTGGATTCACTGTTCATGTATCCATGGGCTGAAATGCCATTCGCCTTCTGGCTTGGTCGCGGCGGCCTGCCTCGACTTCAGAGTTACAGCACTCCGCGCTTCATCTGATCGCGTTCGATGGATTCGAAGAGCGCCGTGAAGTTGCCGTTGCCAAAACCTTCGTTGCCCTTGCGCTGGATGATCTCGAAGAAGATCGGCCCGATGCAGTTCTGGGTGAAGATCTGCAGCAGCAGCTTGTGCTTGGTTTCGTCGTCGGCATCCATGAGGATGCGATTCTTGCGCATGCGCGCGAGATCCTCGCCGTGGTTGGGGATGCGCTCGTCGATGATTTCGTAATAGGTATCCGGGGTATCCAGAAATCCCACTTGCTTGGTGCGCATGGCCTCGATGGTTTCGTAGATATTGTTGGTAAAGAGTGCGATGTGCTGGATGCCTTCGCCCTTGTATTGGTCGAGGTACTCGTTGATCTGGCTTTTCTGGTCCGAGGATTGGTTCAGGGGAATACGCACCATGCCGTCGGGGGCGGTCATGGCCTTGGACACCAGGCCGGTCTTGGCGCCCTTGATGTC
>JBOIBD010000300.1:0-2089 GCA_050739415.1 Gammaproteobacteria bacterium
GTATCCGTCGGACCAACCGCAGCATTGACAACCGGGGTGCAAAAAGGAATGAGTTACGCTCGGCCTGCCACCCAGGCGGATGGCGTGAGTTCTATGACCCTAAATCCGGCGTTTTCCCAGAAGAGAGGACAAGTAAAGTGCTGGTATGGTGAGGCGTGCGCGACATGAGTGATCCGGCAAGGAGTCACCCTGAGGGTGAATCGGAAGATCTGGTTTTGGCGGAGCAGGAAAGAGGCTCGGCGGTAGAGACATTTGGCGGAAAAATCTTCGTTCGCTGGGATGCGGAAGCGGAAGTGACGGCCTTCGGGCCGGTAACCTATTTCATTGAGTTTCTGAAGACGAATGGGTTGTGGGAGGAATGGGTAAGCGAATGCCCCCTGAGTTACAGCAGCCCGAATGCGCCACCCAAGGAAGACATTTTGGGGACGATTTTTCTGTCGGTGCTGGCGGGGCACAAGCGTTATGCGCACATCAGCACGATCCGCAGCGACAGCGTATTGCCGGGTTTATTGGGGATGAAGCGGGTGCGCAGTGAAGATGCCATACGGCGTGCCTTTCAGCACGGAGAAGCGCAGCCGTATGAGGAGTGGCTGTGGAAGCATCTGACCATCACCTATGGGGAGCTGTTGAACGAGCCCTGGATCTTAGACATGGACGCGACGGTGAAGCCGCTCTACGGGCATCAGGAGCAAGCGGTGCGGGGATACAATCCGACCAAGCCGGGGCGTCCTTCGCATGTGTATCACTGCTATTTTCTAGCGGCCATCCGGATGGTACTGGAGGTGGAAGTGCAGCCCGGAAATCAGACCGCCTCGCAATACGCGCAGCCGGGTTTATGGGCCTGGCTGGACCGGCGGTCGCGTCAGCAATGGCCGCGGCTGCTGCGCGGAGATGTGAGTTGGGGGACCGAGCGCATGATGGAGGAGGCCGAGCGGCGCCAGTTGCCATATCTGTTCAAGCTGCGGCAAAGCCCTCACGTGAAGAAGCATATCGCCCGTATCGCGAACCGCCAGGGTTGGCAAGCGGCCGGCGGTGGCTGGCAAGGCGTGATTAGTGAACTGCGGCTCAGCGGCTGGAGCCGTGCGCGCCGGGTGGTTGTGCTGCGCAGGCTGGTGCGCGAAGCCCTGGCCGTGACCGAATCGGATTCCAGCGCTGGGCAAAGCGTATTCGCCGGCATGGTGGAGCTGACGCAAGGCCGCGAGTTGTACGAATATGCGGTGCTGGTCACCTCGCTTCCCGACGAAGTCTTGAGCATTGCGCAACTATATCGGGATCGTGCCGAGGCGGAGAACGTTTTCGATGAGCTGAAAAATCAGTGGGGCTGGACCGGCTTCACCACCCACGATCTCCAGCGTTGCCAGATCCTGGCGCGGATCGTCGGCTTAATTTACAACTGGTGGAGCCTCTATGCGCGACTGGCTATTCCGAACCGCCATACCGAAGCTACCACCAGCCGTCCCTTGCTGCTGCATGGAGTGGCGCGACAAACGCATCATGCCAGTCAGTCCACGCTGACCATCACCAGCGCACATGCGCAGGCTCCGAAAATCCGCCAGGCGCTTGCAGCCGTAAGCCAGTTCTTGCAACGAGTTAGACAAACTGCGGAGCAGTTATCCCAGACTGAACGCTGGCGCGCCGTACTTCGCTTCATCTTCCGCGATTGGCTAGAAAATGCCCCTCCGGGCCGGAATCTGCGCCTGCTTGGATCGGCTAACTGCCGGATTTAGGTTGAACAACACAACCGCGTAGCTCAGGGCCGCGGCCAGCGATGCCAGTTTGGCAAGGAATATCGTTTTTGTCCGGACGGGCAGGGGCGCCAGGACAAAAACATCGTGGCGGCTGGGGAACATGGAATCCCAGCTCAGCACGGCGAATATGCCCACCACCAGCATGGTTGTGGCGAGCACCATGTGCTCCGCCGGCCAGGCGGAGACCAGCACCGCTTCGCGCGGCTTGTGGCCATTGCCGATGCCGAAAAGCATGATCGTAAACCCGAGGCTGACAAATACGAGGATGGCCGCGATCTGTCCCAGAAGTTTGCTCGCGTCGCCTTGCGCATGCGCCGAAAGCAGTTCACGATCGACCATGC
>JBOIBD010000301.1:0-2078 GCA_050739415.1 Gammaproteobacteria bacterium
CCGCTGGCGCGCAGCTTCCTGATCAGTTGCCACATCTCGCGTCGCAACTCCACATCCACGCCGGCGCTGGGTTCGTCCAAAAACAGCACCGTGGGTTCGTGGGCCAGTGCCTTGGCGATCAACACGCGCCGCTTCATCCCGCCGGACAACGTCATGATGGGACTGTTGCGCCGCTCCCATAGTGACAGTTCGCGTAATACTTTTTCGATATGCTGCGGGTTTTTGGGTTTGCCGAACAGCCCGCGGCTGAGACTGGCGGCGCCCCAGACCGTGGCGAAGGCGTCGGTGGTAAGTTCTTGCGGCACCAGACCGATGAGGGATCGGGTCTTGCGATATTCCTGGACGATGTCATGCCCGGCCACCAACACCTGGCCTGCGCCGGGATTCACGATGCCGCAGATGATGCTGATGAGCGTGGTCTTGCCGGCGCCGTTGGGTCCGAGCAACCCGAAGATTTCGCCGCGGCGGATTTCCAGGTTGATGTTCTTCAGGGCCTGATAGCCGGAGGCATAAGTTTTGGATAAATTAGAGATCGAGATGATTGGCTCAGCGCCTGTTCCGGTGGCAGCCGAGACATCAGCGATAGCGCGCGGACTGGGCGTATGCATGCCAGAGCCCTTATGTTCGAGGTTATCTTGCATGGCTTCCGTCTGGGTCGGGGGGCTTAATAATACGGGACAACACGAAAGTTTACTTGTCATCGAAAACACAACGAATAAGGGCATCCACGTGAAATCCTTCTCGCCCATCGCAGTCGCACTGTCGGGCCTTTTGATCCTGGCTGTAGCCATGGGCATCGGCCGCTTCGCTTTCACGCCGTTGCTGCCGATGATGGAGAAAGACGCAGGTGTGTCCATCGCCTTGGGTGGCTGGCTCGCTGCGGCGAACTACGTTGGCTATCTTCTGGGCGCGGTCGTGGCCATCCGTTTGCGCTTTTGGCCGGTGCGCATCATCGTTTTTTCTCTCGCGGCCATTGTCATCTTCACCGCCATCATGGGCTACACCGACCAGCCGGTGCTGTGGCTGTTATTCCGCGGACTCGCCGGCGTGGCGAGTGCCTGGGTGCTGGTGTTCGCTTCCGCGTGGAAACTTCAGCGGCTCGCGGCGGCGCAAGCCTCGCATCTCAACGGCGTGGTGTTCGGTGGCGTTGGTGCCGGCATCATGCTGGCCGGCCTCTTGTGCATGGCCTTCCAGGGCATGGACTGGTCTTCCGCGGTGTCTTGGCGTGCGCTCGGAGTGGCGGCACTGCTGCTGAGTCTGTTGGCGCTGCACGCACTTCTGGAGCACGCACCGGCCGCAATTGAAGTGCCGAAGGCGGGGAGCTACGCATCGCACGGTGGTTCTACAATCGTGGTGATCAGTTATGGCATCTTCGGTTTCGGCTACATCATCCCCGCCACTTTTCTGCCGGCCATGGCGAAGCATCTGGTTCCGGATCCGGCGATATTCGGTTGGGCGTGGCCGGTGTTCGGTTTGGCGGCGCTCGTGTCCACACTCATCGCCGGGCGGTTATTTGCGCATTTCTCCAACCGCGCCGTGTGGGGCGTATGCCATCTCATCATGGGTGCTGGCACCGTGTTGCCCGTACTCGTGCCCGATATGGCCGGTATCCTGCTCGCCGCCTTGTGCGTGGGCGGTACCATGATGGTGGTCACTTATGCGGGCCTGCAGGAGGCGCGGCGCTTGTCGCCCCATGCCCCTGCGGTGCTGATGGCGAAGATCACCGTAGCCTTTGCCATTGGCCAGATACTGGGGCCCGTGTGCGTGAGCCTCGCGCCCGCCGGAGCCAAGAGCCTCGATACCCTGCTGGCAGTCGCCGCGGCGCTGCTTATCCTGAGTGGGCTCTACCTGCTGCGCATCCGCAGGACAAACTGACTTGGGATTGATGTTAAAAATAGGAACCCTGTTTGATGTTGTAAACTTATTCTGTACACGCGAATTATTTTTAATCAATAACTTAAGGAAACTCTGATTTATTCACATTGTCATAGTCTAAATCAATTATATTTGTGGAGAGATGCCGATGTGCGAGCAGCAGGCAACATTTGCACAAACGGGGTTTGAACAATACCGTAAGC
>JBOIBD010000302.1:0-2075 GCA_050739415.1 Gammaproteobacteria bacterium
ACAAATAGCTGAACATCCCGCTTTGCTGATGGTCTATGCCTCGCATCTCACATACAGACGCTCGAAACATTCTCTACGTAACGTGTTTTACGAGTTTTTCAGCATCCTGCTAGTACTACTGTGTTACAAACGAAACAATTTTGTGTAGAATTGTTTTGTGAGGAAGAACTCCTCGCCAAGCCCGCAAGAAAAGCGCTTTGCGGCATACATGGAGGGCTTGGCGCAAGCCGCAGGGCACGCTGATCGGGCGGTGCCGTTGAAGCTGTATTGCACCGGACTGTTGCTGCCGGGCGAACGCAAGAGCGTGGAACCGATGGCGGCACGTTTGGCTCCGGACAATGTTCGGCGCATGCATCAGTCGTTGCACCATGTAGTGGCGGATGCTCCCTGGAGCGACGAAGCGATGTTGAGTCAGGTGCGCCACTCGGTGCTGCCCGCACTGCAGAAGCAAGGTTCAGTGGTGTGCTGGATTGTGGACGATACCGGATTTCCAAAGAAGGGCAGCCATTCGGTGGGCGTAGCCCGGCAGTATTGTGGTCAAGTGGGCAAACAGGAAAACTGCCGTGTGGGGGTGAGTTTGTCGGTTGCCACCTGGTCGGCCAGTCTTCCCATTGCCTTTCGTTTGTATCTACCCGAGGCGTGGACTGAGGATAAGAAACGGCGGCGGGAAGGGGGCATTCCGGAAGACGTTCAGTTTCAGACCAAGCCGCAGATCGCGTTGGAGCAGATTCGCCATGCCGTGGAAGAAGAGGTCGCTCGGGGCGTGGTGGTGGCTGATGCCGGTTATGGAGTCGACGGGCGGTTCCGGGCAGGCGTTACGGAACTCGGCCTAGCCTATGCGCTGGGTGTACAATCCTCGCTTTCGGTCTGGGCGCCGGGTACGGAACCACTGCCGCCTTTGCCGCGAAAACAGATGGGCCGTCCTCCTCATTTGCTGCGCCGCGACAAGGAACATCGACCGGTTTCGGTCAAGGAATTGGCCTTGAGCTTACCGGCAGAGGCATGGAAGACAGTTAACTGGCGGCAGGGCACGCGACAAAAACTCCGCTCGCGTTTTACGGCGCTGCGAGTTCGTCCGGCACACCGCGATTACTGGCAGGCGGAACCGCACGCGCAGGAATGGTTGCTGATCGAATGGCCGAAAGGGGAAGCCGAACCTGCCAAATACTGGCTTTCGACTTTATGCACCGATGTGAAGCTGAAAGATCTGGTAGCCATCGCCAAACAACGCTGGATCATCGAGCGGGATTACGAAGAGTTAAAACAGGAACTCGGACTCGGCCACTACGAAGGAAGAGGCTGGCGCGGATTTCATCATCACGCCACGTTGTGCATTGCCGCTTACGGCTTCCTGATAGCAGAGCGAAGCCGTTTTTCCCCCTCAGCCGGCGCCGGCAAACTGGACCTATGCGCCCCGCCACTTCCTGCCGGCTTCCAACCCCGCGGTTCAGCGCGTGCGGGCCGAGCGGCATAATCCCAGTTCCATCGCTACCCTTCGCCTCCGCATCGCGCAACTGCTCCTCCAGCAACTCCCTTGCTGCCCTCTCTGCTGCACTCTACGTTTATAACACAGTAGTACTAGGGTTGGCTCACGCCAAATGCCACCACCAATTTTGCTTCTTTCAATAAGACCATAACAGTAATAAAACCACGGATCGTTGAATAACTTGCCCCCTTCCATTCGCCAGACATCCATCCAAATATGTTTGAAAATAGGATTGTGCCTCCAGAAAACAAAACAAAGGCTATAGAGGAGCCTAACGCGCCCGTCTTCTCCGAACTCATACCGTACATCAACAGACCGCTATACCAGAGACCCGCCATAAGTACAGAGATGCCTACATTTCGACTCAATGCGCCACGCCAAAACAGTCCAAATGTTTTGCGTCGACACAGCTTATACAATGTATATGCGAGACCAGGAATCATCCCCGCACTGAAGGTAACCGCATAAGCGATATAAAAAGCTGTACTTCCCGACGCCCCCTCTGCTTTGGCTGCCTGCACTAACTAATTGCTGGACCTCCCACCGTAAATAAACACCGTTCCCAACACACCTGTGATCAGTGATATAG
>JBOIBD010000303.1:0-2074 GCA_050739415.1 Gammaproteobacteria bacterium
GTCGTGGAGGTCGCAAGAGCAGCATTAGTGGTCACGAGCCCGCTGGTAGCATCTCCGCTGCTGTCAATCGTGGCTACGCCAGTGTCGGTGGTCGTGCTGTTTGTGTCATGCGGCGTGAGACTCCAGGTGGTTTGAGCAGAAACATTGCTTGTAGTGCCGTCGCTGTTAGTGGCTGTTGCTGTGAATTGCTGAGATTGTCCTGCCGCCAGTGAAGGCACACTGGCAGGAGTGATGGCGATGCCAGTTGCGCACGCTGCCGAGACAATGACAGGAACACCTTGAGTTGCGCCGCCGATATTTGCAGTAACCGCAACAGTTCCAGGAGCCACCGCAGTGAGAAGGCCCGAGTTGGGATCAATTGTTCCTACAGTTGCGGGATTGCTCGACCACTGCGTAGCCGGGCACTGTGTGTTAGTGCTGGGAATGCCCTGAGCATTGATGCTCGTTGCAGTGCAACTGGCTGTGGCAGAGCACTGGGCAGTTTGTCCAGCTGCCAAGGTGGATGGCACGCAAGTTACCGTGATGGGCCCCACCGTATGTTTCGTGGCCGGCAGGTCAGGGCTGCGTACGTTGCAGGCTGCCAACGCCAGGACAGATCCCAGCAATATGTATCGGATGGTGGTACTAGCCATGGTGATTTGCTCGCTTAAGCTGGAGGGTGTCCAGATTTTTGTGTAAACGGCGAGTGGGTTAGCGGTTTGGCATGCGGTCTTCAAACTGGATGGTAAATCGGTTCAGTGCAGCTTTCCAATCGCGGATCGGCATGGTCCATCGCTGGCTGATGTTTCTGAGGGCCAGATAAAACAGTTTGATCAGTGCCTCGTCACTGGGAAACGAGCCTCGGTTCTTGGTGATCTTGCGCAGGCTCATGTTCACCGACTCGATGGCGTTGGTGGTGTAGATCACCTTGCGGATTTCCGGTGGATAATCGAAGAATGGGATGATGCGCGCCCAGTTGCGGCGCCAGCTCTGTGAGATCGGCGGATACGCGCGGTCCCACTTCTCCTCAAATCCGGTGAGCCGCTGCTCAGCATCCTCGACGGTGGCGCAGGTGTAGATCTTCTTCAGGTCGGCAGCCACCTGATCGCGCATCTTCCAGCTCACGTAATTGAGGCTGTGGCGCACCATGTGCACGATGCACAGCTGGACCGTGGCTTTGGGAAATACGGCTTCAATGGCCTCCGGGAATCCCTTCAGCCCATCGACACAGGCGATGAAAATATCCTGCACGCCGCGGTTCTTCAGCTCGGTGACCACCTGCAGCCAGAATTTAGCGCCCTCGGCTTGGGCGATCCACAGGCCCAGCACTTCCTTCTCGCCGGCCAGATTGATGCCAATGGCCAGATAAACGGCCTTGGCCCGCACGCTGCCGGAGTCCCTGACTTTGACGTGAATGCAATCCAGGTAAACGATGGGATACAGCGCGTCCAGCGGTCGGCCCTGCCAGGCTTTTACTTCCTCGACCACGGCATCGGTCACCGATGAAATCAGTGCCGGCGAAATCTCGGCACCGTACATTTCCTCAAGGTGCTGCTGAATCTCGCGCACGGTCATGCCGCGGGCGTACAGCGAGAGTATCTTGTCGTCGAAGCCCACCCAGCGGGTCTGGTGCTTGCCGATCAACTGCGGCTCGAACGAGCCGTTGCGGTCACGCGGAATCTCGACCGGCAATTCACCGAAGTCGCCCTTCAGCGTTTTCCTGCTTTTGCCGTTGCGGGTATTGCCCGAAAGATTGGCCACCGGCTGGTGCTTGCCGTGGCCCAGGTGCTCGGTCATTTCGGCGTCCAGCGCACGCTCCACCAGCAGCTTGGTCAGCTGCTTGAGCAGGCCATTCTCGCCAATCAGGTCTTCGGGTTTCTTGTAATCCGCCAGCAGACTATCCAACAGCTCCGGCGGCACAGCTCTCTTCTCTACGGTCATCGTCGCTCCTTGAAGCGCGGCAGTTTCCTGCCAATAGACCGTTTACACAAAATCTAGGACACCCCCTGAGTCTGCGCAAGATCACCAAGAACCGAGGATCATTTCCAAGCGACGATGCCCTGATTAAGCTGTTTTATCTGGCGCTGAACAACAT
>JBOIBD010000304.1:0-2036 GCA_050739415.1 Gammaproteobacteria bacterium
TCAAGTCTCCGGCGACAAGGTGTTGGAGCAGATCGCCCAGCAGATGCGCGCCAAGAAATTACCCATGGTGGAAGACTTGCGGGACGAATCCGACCACGAGAATCCCACGCGCCTGGTGATCGTGCCGACGGCCGCCACGCTGCCTCCATCATTTCGTAGGTCACCCGACCAAAGAGGAGGGCATCGGCCTGCTCGATGTTCTCGGCCGCGTGACGATGCAAGTCTTCGTCCGCGATTACTGCACGATGATCGCAGCACCCATCCAATGTGACGTTGATCGAATACCGAAGGGGTCGCATTACGTAAGAGTACCGCTGATGGGGTAGACGACCAACTATGCTCGTCGAGCACGCGTGGCAGCGCCCCATGGCGCGTTCTATGCGTCACGTGAGCAGGTAGCGGTGTGGCGGTACGCCGAAGGCATCTTTGCATGACCGCGCGAAGTGGGCTTCTGAAATACAGTTTACGCGCGCCGTTCAGTCAACTATGAACAGTTTGGCGCCTGTCTCTGTGTAGGAGCGGTGCGGTTCAGCGTTGTCTGCGACTTGGTAGCTCGTGCCGGGCTTGAGTGTAAACTTGCGACCATCTTTGAGTTCGGTGTGTAGCTCGCCTTCCATACAGAGGAGTATGTGGCCTTTAACGCACCAGTGATCGGCGAAGTAGCCCGGTGTGTACTCGACCATTCGAACCCGAATATCCCCCAAATGCTGTGTGCGCCAGTAAGCAACGCCAGACTCGCCCTTGTGCTCGGTTCGTTCGATGAGTGACCAGTCGGTTGTACTGAACGGGATACCTGACATTTGCATGACTTGCGCCTCGTAATGTGGGTGCCTAACGCTTGACATGAGTGGCGATGCAAGGGAGTAGCCCTTGTGATGCACTCTCGATAATAGGGTTGGGCGTCAATGACTCTCAATGAAGGATCGCTCGAGTGTCTTCTGCATTGCTATCGAGCCGAGTTCAACCATTTGCTCAATAGGTGCCTGCATTTCATCAGGTAGCAGGTCTGTAACCCATACCACCTTCGAGGTATTGTCAGGCGCCGGTAATACCTGGAAGTAGGCGTTGTGGTGAGTGGCCCTGCCTCCGACAGCTCGATAGACAAGACGGCGATGTTCATCGTTTATAGCAACGATTTGCTCTTGAACGACAAAGCCATTCGCGAATGTGACCGTGCGGGTGCTGCCTTCAAGTGCTGTGTTTGTAACGAAGCCACGAGCAAGCCGCGTGTGGATTGCACCTACGTCTTTGATTGCGCTCCATACGAAATCATGAGGCGCTTTGACAAGAAACTCTTTGTAAATGGAAGCCATGCGTTTATTTCGCGTGAGGATAATTGGGCCAACATCCGGGGACCATTTGACGTGTATAATCTCATGTGTTGGAATAATTATCCATTTTATGAATGGATTGATTAAATCAAATCTCATGCGTCGGGGAATATAGCTTCAAAATGCACCTAACTGGAAATATGGAGATTTAAATGCCAGCAATCAGAAGAATCATTGGGATAGCAATCCTTGTTGCAGGAATTGTATTGCTGATTTTTGCATACAACGCATCGCATTCCGCAGCTTCACACGTCTCGCAATTTGTTACCGGCAACCCCACCGACAATACGATGTGGATGCTTATCGTTGGCATCGTCTGCGTGATCATAGGATTGGGCGCTGCCCTTCTACCGAAACGTAGGGTATAACGCTTCTGGGCCTGGGAGCATATGCCTCTGGTGATGGTCAAACCGCATTGTTGTTAACCCGATGTGAATGACGACTGCTTATGCGTGGTACTGCGTCTTGGCATCTCGCGAATGAGGGAGTGAAGACGATGGACAGCATCTTGGTTCATTTTTGAGTTTTCAGAGCAAAGGCCTTACATGAGCAGCACGTCAATTCTTGCCATCAAAGGTACCGAACAGCAGCCACTGAAAGCTTTCACCGAGAAAGCGTACCTGGACTATTCCATGTACGTGATCCTGGATCGGGCGCTGCCGCACATCGGCGACGGCCTGAAACCGGTGCAGCGGCGAATTGTGT
>JBOIBD010000305.1:0-2031 GCA_050739415.1 Gammaproteobacteria bacterium
ATCTGACACAGCGCAGCCGCGGGGCCTCGCTTCGAAAGGCATTTCCCGGGCCGCCGTGAATACGTCCCTGTAGGCTGCGGAAAAAACCTCCTGTTTTTTCAAGCCCCGGGAAATGCCTTTCGAATCAAGCCCCCGCTGAATGATTTCGCCGTTCATGAATAATCCGGGCAAACGCTGCTGCGCCGTACCGGTTTACTGCAAGACGTGACTGTTGCCGCTACGTCGTCCGGCTAAGTTAAGTTATACTCTGAAGCAGAGCTCGCCCAACTTGCGCCGACTTCCAGCGTGCCGTATAGCAGTGAGATGTGGATGACCGGCCTCCTGCGTTGAGCCAATTGTTACTCCTCCTCCCTAATGCATTGCAGCGGCACCATGCGCTGTTGCACATGCCAGGGAATAGACTGGCGCTGGCGCTGATGTGGTCCCCAGTCCGCGATCGGGGTGCGTCAAACCGGCATTCAATCCCGCAACCTGTGCTTGCAACGACTGCCAAGCGGCCAAAGTGGCATTGAAATCCCTGCACAGATCCGCGTAGGTACGGTACAACGATGGCACGGGTGCCTGATCACTGGTGCCCTCAACCATCTCCAGCAGAGCCGATGCCTGTCCATTGATCCTGCTGAAGCTGGTGGTGCCCTTGACGGGCGGCACAGCGTAGGATCCGCCCGATAGCCCGATGGACGCATCTTTGCCGGTACCGGTCAGTGCGGCGACTCGCTTGCGCAGCGTCTTTGCCAATCCGCTCGAGGCACCTATGTGCAGGGATGTCAGCCTTGCATCCAACCCATTTCCCCGTTCGTAGGCCCTCTTGCTGGCCGACATCACCGTGGTGATTTGCCGCGAAAGTCTCAATTGCCGGCCCATGCCATCCATCGCCGCGGGCGAGCCATCAAGCCTCGGGTCCTCTTTCAGCGATACCGGCTGAATGTAGGACACTCCGTCCACCGTCAGCTTCACCATGTAGTTGCCGGGCAGCGCCAAGGGCCCTTCGGGGATGAATGGCGTGTCTTCCGCCACGGCTCCCATGGATTGATCGAAGAACACGGCATCCGGCGTTGGATAGCGCATGTCCCAGCTCACGCGATGCTCACCCGCCGTCGTGGGCAATGGCCGCAACGGCCTTACCCAAAATGCAGGAGTGGGCGGGAGGGGTTGATCGAGCGGCGCAATCGGAGCGTTCGAATACGAACGCACCAGGTTCCCCTTGGCATCGAAGATCTGCAGCTGCACATTCTGCGCAGCCTGTTTCAGAAAGTAATCTATTACAACCCCTTGAGGCGGATTCTTTCCATGGGGAACCTCAGGCGGAAACGGCGTGTCCTGATCGATGTTCGACTGGACCCGGATGGCGGCTCGCGGGCGGAAGAAATACGCCCGCCGATCGGCAAGGCCCGCGGTCAATTGCTCGAGCGGCGATATATCGTCCAGGATCCATATACCCCGCCCGTAGGTCGCGGCAATCAGGTCGCCGTCGTGGATTTGCAAGTCATAAAACGAGGTCGTTGGCAGGTTCAGTCGTAGCGATTGCCAGTGATCGCCGTCATCGAACGACACGTACACCGAGGTTTCCGTAGCCGCGAACAGCAAACCCTGTTTGTGCCGGTCTTCGCGCACTACCCGCACAAAACTGCCGGTGGGTTGATCTGTCGGCAGGCCCATGACGACGCTTTGCCATGACTTGCCGAAATCGCGCGTGCGGTAGATGTGCGGTGAATAATCTCCGGTTGCATTATCCCTAACCGCCGCGTAGGCCTCGGATGGATTGAAATGCGACGCCTGAATCTCGAGGACACCATGTATCGACATGCCTGGTGGTGTTACGTCTCGCCAGTGCTTCCCGCCATCTGTCGTCAGATAGGCCACGCCATTGTTGCTGCCCGTCCATATGACCCCGGCCTGCACGGTTGAAGGCGACAGCGACTCGAGCGCATCACCATGATGGATTCCTTTCGGATTGGGCAACGGTGGTTTCCCCGGATGGGCAGTAAGATCCGGGCTGATTTTTCGCCAGTGGTCACCACCGTCCTGGCT
>JBOIBD010000306.1:0-2016 GCA_050739415.1 Gammaproteobacteria bacterium
TACTGAGGATTACTGGGATTTGAAGAATCAGTAAATTTGTTGGTCGGGGTGACAGGATTTGAACCTGCGACCCCTACGTCCCGAACGTAGTGCTCTACCAGGCTGAGCTACACCCCGAAAGGCCGCGTACTATAAAGCAACGCCCCTGACGGCGCAATTACGTTATCTGGCAATCAAGCAGACTTTTCCAATAAGTCCTTAAAACCGGCGCTCCACGGAGAAATCGGCCAGTTCTCCGAGCGCTGTTCTATAAACTGAGTCTGGCAATACCTCGAGTGCCGTCAACGCGCGTTTACGCTCCCTTTGGGCGCAGGTGTAGGTGTAATCCAGTGCGCCGGTATTCCTGATGATCGACAGAATACTTTCAATGTGCTCGCGACCGCCTTTCTCGATAGCCTCACGAATCAATTGGCGTTCTTCCGGAGTGCCATTCCGCATGGCCTGGATCAGCGGCAGCGTCGGTTTGCCTTCGGCAAGATCGTCACCCAGGTTCTTGCCGAGCTCTGCGGTATTGGCACTGTAATCCAGCGTGTCATCAATCAGTTGGAATGCGTTGCCCAGATGCAGTCCGTAGGCGGCAAGCGCTTCCTGCTCGGCCGCCGGTCTGTGCGTGATCACCGCGCCCAAGCGCGCACCGGCCTGAAACAAGGTCGCGGTCTTGCGGTGAATGACTTCCAGATACCGGGCTTCCGTAGTGTCGGCATCGTGGCAGTTCAGGAGCTGTAGTACTTCACCCTCGGCAATTAAATTGGTTGCATCCGCCAGGATGTTCATGATGCGCATATCGTTAACCGTCACCATCATTTGAAAGGCGCGGGAGTAGAGAAAATCACCCACCAACACACTGGCTTCGTTACCCCAGATAGTATTGGCGGTTTGCCGGCCACGGCGGAGGCCGGAAGCGTCCACCACATCGTCATGCAGCAGCGTGGCGGTGTGGATGAATTCGATGATGGCAGCGAGATTGATGTGCAGGCTGTCGCTGATGCCGCAGGCACGCGCCGCCAACAGCACCAGCATTGGGCGTAGGCGTTTGCCGCCCCCATTGATGATGTATTCACTCAATTGATTGATGAGCACTACATCGGAGCGCAACTCCTGTCGGATAAAGCGATCCGTGGCGTGGAGATCCTCGTCAATGAGGCGGCGCAGGGTGCCCAGCTCCGGCAAAGGGCTGACGGGCTTGAAGGAGGTGGAGGTTCCAACCATGAGGATTTCGCAACGCGGTGAGAAAAACCCGCAGGAGAGGCGATGCTAGGGGTGGCCATGAGGGGTGTCAAGGCGCACCCAGCGAGTTTTCAGACTCGGGTTTGACCCGCAAGCCGTAAGGCCTTAGAATTCGTGCCCCTTGACGGCATTCCCACGACGTTTTCCGGAGATTCCCAATGTATGCGGTGATTGAAACCGGTGGCAAGCAATACCGGGTGAGCGAAGGCGACCTGATCCGCATCGAGAAACTCGAGGCCGAGGCCGGCGCAGCGGTGGAATTTGACCGCGTGCTGCTGGTGGGCCGGGACGATGCGGCCCCGGTAATGGGTGCGCCCTTCGTGAACGGCAGCAAGGTTACCGGCACCGTCAAAGGTTTGGGCCGTCACGACAAGATTTTCATATTCAAGATGCGCCGGCGCAAGAATTACCGCCGCCGCGCGGGACACAAGCAGTCCTATACCGAAGTCCAGATCACCGGCATCCAAACCGGTTGAGATCCAGAGGTTAAACTAACATGGCACACAAGAAAGCAGGCGGCAGTACTCGCAACGGCCGCGACTCAGAATCGAAACGTCTCGGCGTCAAACTCTACGGCGGCCAGCAGGTAGTCGCGGGCAACATCATCATTCGCCAGCGCGGAACCCAGTATCATGCCGGCGTAAATGTCGGCATGGGCCGCGACCACACGCTGTTCGCCAAGGCGCCGGGCAAGATCAAATTCGATCTTAAGGGTCGGCCGCAGCGCCGTGTTGTGAGTGTGGTGACGGAAGCGAAATAGGCGTCACGCCAGTATCCGAATGAATGTAA
>JBOIBD010000307.1:0-2012 GCA_050739415.1 Gammaproteobacteria bacterium
AGATAGCCCTGGTCCTTTGCCACAAAAGGGCGCGTCTGGCGCAGCTTGATGGTATCCCGGATTTCGGCGTCGCCTTTATCCTGCACCGTGAGGGCGTTGATCGCCTTCTTGAAAGTCTCGATCAGGGTTTTAGCGGCGGTCAGTTCGGAGAGGTTGCGCAGCGTGTTGGGGCTCTCCAGTTCCACCGGGCGGTCAAACAAATGATTTTGCACAAACGCTTTCACCTTGCCATAAAGCACATCGTAGCCGCTGACCAGCCGCAAATCCTTCATAATCGTCTGCGCGAAGTAACCGATGACGCTGCGGTAATCGGCAATGCCTGCCGTGTCGAGGATAGTTGTATGCGTTACCTCGCCGGTAGTGATGTCCTTGAAGACGATCTCTCGCTGTTGTTCCTCGCTGAATTGTAGGTAGCTCACGCGCTGGTACGCTTGCGCACACGCATCCAGCGCGCTCAGGTTCTTGTATTCACGGTAGACCCGCGGCGTCAGCACCGGGATTTCGATATCCAGGGCCTCAATGTCTTTTCTATTGTTTTGCTGGTCAACCTCCACCACCAAAGGTGTCTTGGGCAGAGCACCCTCGCCCATGGGCCGGCGCTCCAGCACCACGCCTTCGGCCTGGATGGACTCTACAAAGTCCATAAACGCGCTCGTGCCCACCACGCTGACGTATTCTTCCACGCCGCCAGGATACATTTTGCGCAAACCCCGCCCCAGGGTTTGTTCGGGCAGGATATTGCTCTGCGCGGTATAAGCGCGCAGGCCCACAATGGTGGTGACGTTGCGCACGTCCCAACCCTCTTTGAGCACCATGACGGAGATGATGGCCTTATAGGGGCTGTCCAGCCTGTCAATCTCATTGGCCTGCTTGCGCAACTTGTCCAGTTCCTCTTTGTCCTTGCCAGTCGTTGATTCAGAAATCTCGCCGTTCTTTTTGGTGTGGATCACCAGCACCGCGCCCTTCAGGTCGGGATAGCTGTCTTCCAGATACGCTGCCACGTCGTCGCAATTCCGGGTATCATCCGTCATCACGAATAGGATGGCTTTCTTGCCCACCTTTTCGTGTTCGTCATACGCCTTGCGCCACTCGATCACGCCCAGATGGATATAGTCGGTGTATTTTTCAGTGTACCTGGCGCTCTGGCGCTCCACCAGTTTCGCCCGGCTGGGCGCATCGGGCAGGACTGGATGCTTCACCACGTTTTGCGAGATCGCCTCCACCAGCGGGTAATCGGCTACGGTCTGCACAAAAATCGCGCCGTTGTTGTGCTTGGGCGTGGCGGTCACGTCCACCTGCAGTGAAAGCTCGCCGCCTTTTTGCTTCAAGCGGTTATGTATATCCTGGATGGATTTGAACCAGGCCATGCGGGGGTCGTGAATGTGGTGCGCCTCATCGTTCAGCACTACGAGCTCATCAACGTCGCGCACGATCATCCCCAAGTCCACTTTGGACTCAGTCGTTGCGCCGCTGGGCCTTTTGCCCAGGAAGTAGTCCATCGTGTTTTCGTCGTCGGGTGAAGCAGGAACGTCATCGCCAGCATAAACGCGGTGGATGTTGGTCAGAAATATGTTGCCGGTTGGACGGACGGCGCGCACCTCATCCTGCACGTGCAAGGTCAGTTGAAAATCATCCCGCCAGTTGCGCCCGTCTATGCCGCTTTCGGGCAAGATCGGATCGTCAAAGAAAATACGCAGCCCGTTAAAATCCTTGTAGATGCGGTCCAGCACGATGATGTTAGGGGCGATCACCAGAAAGTTGCGCGCCAGGGTTGACTCCGGCTCATACAGCTTGTGGAAGAAGCTCCAGGCGAGGACCAGGCTCAGTACCTTGGTCTTGCCGGTTCCAGTCGCCATTTTTACCACGTACCGCCGCCAAGTCTCATCAAACATCCCCGCCGAAACCGCGCCGGAACTGTCAAAACGCATCAGGTCAAACTTGTCCCTGGCCTGCACCACCTCGTACAGATAGATGATGGTTTCCAGCGCCTCGCGTTGGGCAAAGTAGTATTG
>JBOIBD010000308.1:0-2001 GCA_050739415.1 Gammaproteobacteria bacterium
ATCGTGTTATCTTCCTCGCAGGGTGGTTCAAGGACACCCTTCCAGCCGCACCCATTGATAGCATCTCGGTCCTTCGTCTTGACGGCGATCTCTACGAGTCAACAATTCAAGTCCTCGAGGCGTTGTATCCACGCCTTTCGGTCAATGGCTTTTGCATAATAGACGACTATCATGCTATTGACGCATGCCGTCAAGCGGTCGCGGACTATCGAGAACACAATAATATATCCGCGTCCATAATTGAGATCGACGGAACAGCTGTCCTATGGCGTAAACGCTAGACAGTGGCATGAGACCTTCTCCGGACTCACTGCAAAGCTCATCAAATCCGGAGAAAGCAACACACCGATTGGCATACTTAGCTCTAGGGTGGAAAGCTTCGGCATTTCTAGCCAAGCCACGAGAATACCTCGAGGGGCAGCTAGCTGCCAAAGCTTGACCGCTGGCCTGGAACCTGAGAACCATGCTTTCCGCGAACTCGCGGCCAGCCGCCCGTTTCGTGAGCAGCTCCATCAAGTCAGGAACCGATGACAACTGAGATGGCTTCCGGACGATTGCGTGCGCTCGCGGTCAAATACGCAAGCGCTGGTGCGCTCAAAGCAACCGTCAGAACCGCAGGATTCAACCTGGCCTCCACGCTAAACGCTGGCCTGGGTGGTGTTATCCTAGCGCGCTATCTCGGACCAGCAGGTCGTGGCGACTATGCCGCTGTCACTGCATGGTTCGCGTTCGCCTGCATAATTGGAGATCTGGGTCTGCCCGGGGCATTGTGCTTCTACGTGGCGCGTGAACCGGAGCTCGCAGGCGAGTATGTCGCCACCTCTCGCGCGATTATGATTGTTACCGGTAGCCTCGCGGCGGCCGTCGGAGTATTCATAGCTCCGATTCTCAGCCACGGCATACCAGCAGTGACACTAGCCTACCGAGTCGCTTTCCTTGTGACGATAGTCGCGGTAATCGGTGCTAGCTATATATATGGCCTGCAGGCCCGGGACCTGCATCGATGGAACATCGTTCGCGTAAGTCAGCCCACGTTTAGTCTCATAGCAATCTGTGTGCTGTGGCAACTCCGATTGCTCAGCCTCGTCGTCGCCACCTATATTCTAGCAGGAACTGTTCTACTCCAACTGGCCTTGGCATACTATTGCTGTCGGCGTGTCTCCCTTGTGCCTGGGCGATCTAACACGCGATTGATCCGGCCGTTGATCACATATGGCATTGCTCAGATTGCCGGATCGACACCTGGTATGATAAACGTGCAACTGGACCAGCTCGTGCTATCTCAAACTGTTAGCGCTGGGGATCTAGGCCGCTACGCAATTGCAGTCTCGCTGACAATGCTTCCGATGCCAATAGTTTCTGCGATAGGCAATGTCGCCTTCCCAAGGCTGGCTTCGCAGCGCGTAATCACTAACGAGTCGCACAGGTTGCAGCAGCTAGCCCTTCTAAGTGGCGCAGTACTGGCCCTAAGCATAGTGGTACCGCTTGGATCCGTAGCATACTGGCTTGTTCCGCTGATTTTTGGTCCCGCCTATAGCGGTGCCGTACCTCTGCTGTGGATCCTTTGCCCAGGCGCGGTATTTCTCGCAACCGGGCAGGTCGCCAGCGATCTATTGCGTGGCAGGAAGCGTCCGATGGTCATAGGAAGGGCTCACGGGCTAGCAGCTGTATTCACCATCGTGATCCTCTCGGCCCTGCTCCCATTCATTGGCGTATATGCCGCAGCAATTGCTTCAACCGCAGCGTATGCTGTCGCATTGCTTGTGATGGTCAGGGCCCTACATCGATCACCTAAACACGCCCGCGAGAGGAGCGGAGTAAGGGCGATCCGCAGGGCCTAACGGTAGACTCTTTCAAACTTAAGCTTAGGAATTGACTGACATGCAAATCGGAGTCATTGGTCCCATCGAACCCGATTCATTTGCTGAGAACATCGGGGACTCGCTGGCCAGAATGGGGCATGCCGTAGTTCTACTGGGCGCTGCTCGGGCTCAATACCGC
>JBOIBD010000309.1:0-1975 GCA_050739415.1 Gammaproteobacteria bacterium
GCACTGTTCATGCAACTCGCCAACACGCTGCTGGTGGCGGTGATTGCCCGGCTCGAAGATTACGACTGGCGCAAGGTGTTCAGCCCCTATGCAACGATGGTGGACCTTGGTGCCATCCCGCTCGCGATATTTACCGCCCTGGTTTACAACCGCTCTGATCTGCGGGAGTTCGTATTGTTTCTAATCGTGCTTGCGCTGATTGTAGTGATCGTGCGCCGCCTTGCCGATACGCAACGCACTTTGGAAAACAAATTGAATACATTGGTGGCGGTGAGCCGTGTGGGCAGTGCCGTTGGGAGTGCGCCGCGCATCGACGAGTTGCTCGATTTGATCTACGCTGAAATCCGCCGCCTGATGAATCTCGAGATCTTCATCCTGGGTCTGGTGAACGAAGCGACTGGTAATATCGACGTGCGCCTGCACCGCAACCCACTCGGCCGTCAGCCGCAACGCAGTCAGGGCTTGGACGTGGGCATTCTCGGCTGGGTGGTAGCCCACAAGCGACCGGTCTTCATCCGCAGCTGGAGCAAGGAGAATGGCGAATTCAAACGCATTCGCCACCCGGTAAACGACACCCCCAAGACCCAGTCGTTGATCGCTGTACCCATCAGCTACCGCGAGCATGTGCTGGGAGTCCTGAGCGTGCAAAGTTATACGCCCAACCGTTTTACGGACTCGGACCTGAGTCTGCTCACGGGTTTCGCAAGCCAGGTAGCCGTGGCACTGGCGAATGCGCGGCTGTTTGAAGAACTTGACCACAGCCGCATCGAGCTCGAGCGGCGGGTCGCGGAACGTACGCGTGACCTTGAGACCAAGACCTCGCAGTCAAACGCCTTGGCCGAGTCGATGCGCGCCGCCAAGCGCGAAACCGAGCGGCTGCTCGCGCAGTCGCAACGCCAGACACGCGAAGACGAGCTCACCGGCCTGTACAACCGCCGCTATCTCGATGACCGCCTCGGACAGGAAGTTATCCGTGCACAACGTTACCGGCGGCACCTGTCGGTGGTGATGGCCGACATTGACCATTTCAAAAAGGTCAACGATGAGTTCTCACATATGGTGGGCGACAACGTCTTGCGCACTATGGGCAACATCATGCGTGCGCAGTGCCGTTCCATTGACATCATTGCGCGCTATGGCGGCGAAGAATTCCTGTTGTGTTTTCCCGAAACTTCACGCCAAAGTGCTGCAGGTGTGTGCGAAAAGATCCGCCAGCAGATTGCATTTTACGACTGGAGCAAAATCCATCCGGGCTTGGCCGTGACCATGAGTTTCGGCGTGGCAGCGGCCCCCCCTCACTACGACGTAGACACGCTCATTGCCATGGCCGACGAAAAGCTCTACGAAGCCAAGCGCTCGGGTCGCAATCGCGTGTGCGCGTGACGCAGCAACGGTGAGGCGCTTGCTTTCCGAACGTGGTGTTTCCATGCGGGTAACAAAAGCCAACCCGGAAAGTCCCTGTGCGCACAAGAAAGAACCCCGATGGTCATTCAACCACCGGGGTTCGTGTTTAGAGCCTGGCGATGACCTACTTTCGCATAGGGAAACCCCACACTATCATCGGCGCTGAGCAGTTTCACTTCCGAGTTCGGGATGGGATCGGGTGGTACCCACTTGCCAAGGTCGCCAGGCAAACCGTTTCACCGTTAGTCTGTACTTCGCGCAACAGACAGTGAATTCAGAAAGTTGTTGACGCCGGTATATCGCATTTGCACACACCGGCCAGACCTCAAGCAAACCGCTTGGGGTTATATGGCCAAGCCTCACGGTCAATTAGTACTGGTTAGCTTCACGCATTACTGCGCTTCCACACCCAGCCTATCAACGTCGTAGTCTTCGACGGACCTTTAGGGGCATCGAGTGCCCAGGGAAATCTAATCTTGGGGTGGGCTTCGCGCTTAGATGCTTTCAGCGCTTATCCCGTCCGTACATAGCTACCCGGCAATGCCACTGGCGTGACAACCGGTACACCAGA
>JBOIBD010000310.1:0-1877 GCA_050739415.1 Gammaproteobacteria bacterium
GAACTGGAACAGTTGCCCTTGATCAGCAGTGATTCGGCAATGAAGCAGTTTGGTATCAAGGTGCTTTGGTGATGTGCATGCCGATCTTTATCCGCTCAAATGGTATGGCATCGGATCGGTTCGCCAATTTGAGTGCCTCGTTGTTGAGTGCTTTCGTGCGCGTGTTCCTGATAGGTCTGATCTCTGAGAAAATCATCGCGTTGATCTATCGCCGTGATGAATGACGCTGACTCCACTCGCGCACTGGCATTGCTGGTGACACGGAATTTTCCACCACTGTTGGGTGGCATGGAAAAGGTCAATCAGCACCTGCTTGAATCGCTTCAACCGGCTTGGCGCACAGCACTTTGCGGGCCGGCAGGTTGCGCGTCATATGCACCAGCACAGACAGAAGTGAAGCAAAGCAGGATCAAGCCTTTGCCGATATTCCTGCTCGTCACGTTGTGGCATGCCATTCGTTTATCCAGACGACGCCAACCACAATGGGTATTGGCAGGCAGCGGCCTCACAGCGCCAATTGCCTGGCTGGCTGCGCGCTGCAGCGGCGGCAAAGCTGTCGTCTATCTGCATGGATTGGACGTGATCGTTCCCAGTCGGATTTACCAGTGGTTATGGCTGCCCTTCATCCGACGCTGCGATATGGCGCTTGTGAACAGCGCCAACACGGCAAAACTAGCATTGAGTCGCGGGGTCCGATCCGGGCGGGTGCATATCCTTCATCCGGGCACCGACTTGCCGGTACTCGAGACTAAGTCTGCATTGGCTTTCCGCCGGCAGTTCGAGCTTGGTCAGGGGCCTCTGCTGCTGTCGGTAGGTCGGTTAACGCAGCGCAAGGGTTTGGCCGAGTTTGTGGAAAAGGCATTGCCAGCCATTCTTAAGCGCCATCCAGAAACATTGTTGGTGATAATCGGCGAGGATGCCGTAGATGCCCTGCGTTCACGTGCCGGCTCCGAGCGCGAGCGCATCCTTGTCGCGGCTCAGCGGGCGGGCACTGGGCAAAGCCTACGATTTCTCGGGCACTGTGATGATGCCACTTTGGGCGCTGCCTACCAGGCTTGTGACGTACACATTTTCCCGGTGCTTGCACTGCCAGGCGATGTCGAAGGTTTCGGCATGGTAGCGCTTGAGGCCGCGGCGCACGGGTTGCCGACAGTGGCCTTTGAGGTGGGTGGTGTTCCTGACTCAGTCGAGCAGGGGTGTACTGGCAGTTTGGTCAGTTATGGTGACTATGAGGCTCTGGGTGCGGCAGTGATCCGCCAGATTGACCAGCCGCATAATCAGGCCGTCATCGATGCATGCCGCCAGTTTGCTGCTGGCAAGGTGTGGCCTGTTTTCGCGCAGCGGTTGCGCGACTTGTTAAGTGTATGGCATGGATCACGTGAAACAATTTGATCGCAGCGCAGGGGGCTCTGCCAAGGACAATGCAGAGTCGCGCTTGCCACACGCCGTGCTTGATCTGGCATCGCGTCGACTCAAGGGTCTAAAAATCGAGCGCCTGCTTGATCTGCCCAGCAGACCGCAGCCTCTGCGCATTCTTGAAGTTGGCACCGGCTCAGGCGGTATCGCCCATTATTTCGGAACGCATCCGCAGCTTCACTGCGAAGTGGATGCGGTCGATGTGCATGACAACCGCCTAATTACCGAGGGCTATCGATACCAGCAGGTTACCGATACCCGACTGCCATTTATCGACGAATCCTTCGATGTGGTTCTCTCCAATCATGTTATCGAGCACGTCGGTGGCGAACAGGCGCAGCGAGCCCATCTGGCCGAGTTGCATCGCGTGCTTCGCCCTGAAGGCATTGGTTACCTTGCCGTCCCCAATCGCTGGATGCTGGTGGAGCCGCATTACAAGCTGGCCTTCCTGAGTTGGTTAC
>JBOIBD010000311.1:0-1834 GCA_050739415.1 Gammaproteobacteria bacterium
CAAAAACTCGGAATCACCACAGTGTCCAACGTCCCGCTTCACCCGGCCGCCATGCTCGGAATCCCTGGCCGCCATCGCGTGAAATCGGTGGCCGCCATGCGCGGAATACGCAGATAACTGGGAAATCGCGTGCGCCTCAAACAAGCTCGCACAGCGCGCTGAGTAGCGGAGCTATGTACGGTTCGTAATGCTTCCAGCGCCCCACCGCAGAATTGTAAACGGGTTGACGTATCTGGTACGCGCTCGCTGTACGCACAGGCCGTGCGCTTCTGGTGAAATCCAGGCAGGCCGGATCCCAGTCCAGGCCGCAGTAATCAAGTATTCGTCTCACCTGACTTTCAGTATCTACGACCATATCCTCATAACACACGTCCAGCACCGCATCCGGCGGGAGCACATTGTGCCAATGACGCATCAAGTGATAATACTCACAATAGTACTCACCGAGTTCTTGCAGGTCCGAAGTGTAACCGAACTCGGTGTTGAAGAGCGTAGTGAATAGCGATACACAATTGTCACGCGGATCGCGGTAACAGTGCAGGATGTGGGCGTGCGGGTAGAGCACGTGTATCAGTCCGAGGCGCAGGAAGTTTGCTGGCAGTTTGTCGGTAACGTAGGCCGATTGCGGCGCGAGCTCGTGCATGTCTGCGAGGCAGCGGTCACCAATCATGCGGAGCTGCGTGTCATCGAGCTGTGTTACAGAGTGTTCAGGATCTTCGTGATAGGAGGCGCCTAGCGTGCGACCCAATGAAGCCGCAAGGAACCTGAGCTCGCCGCCCGCGTGCACTCGTGGGTGGCGTGACAGAACCTGCTCTACCAACGACGTACCGGAGCGTGGCATTCCGATGATGAACATCGGCAGCCTGGATTCCGAGCCACAATTTGCTGATCGTGTCAGAAATTGCGCCCCCGTGGAGGTGCGAACCCGCCTGAATCTCTGCCAATTTTTTGCACTCGAATACTCGATGACTGTCCGTCGCAATCGGTTGCCACTGCTGAAATGGTGGAACGCGCGGGCGTAATCTCCGGCGTCCTCCCAGGCCTTACCAAGCGCGAAGCGCAGATTCAATTGGGCTGCGGGTGGATCGCCGGATTGCGTTTCGACGCGCGCTTCGAGCTTTCTCTGCAGATCCGTTCCCACCGGTAGCCCGCCAAGCGTGCTCAGCAAGAGATAGGCTTCCGTGTAATCCGGATCGATGGCCAGCACGGCCGCGAGCTCGGTACGTGCGGCGGCGAACTGCCCGAGAAACGTAAACAGGTTAGCTCGCTGGAAGTGAGCGTCTGCCCGCCCTGGGGCCGCAGCAATTACTTTGTCCAGCCAGTGGCCGGCTTCTTTCGGACGATCCTCGAGCAGCAGAAGAGTCGCCAGACGCATTTGCGTGTCCGCGTCCCCGGGCAGGAGTTCCAGTGCGTGGCGGGCAGCCGCCACAGCTTCTGACAGCATGCCGATATTTTCCGTAATAGCGCATAGGGTCATCCAGCAACCATGATGTGTCGGACTCCTGGCGAGCCCCTCTTCGAGCACGGATAGCGCCTGGTGCGGCATTTGCAGTGACAGCAGCGTCAATGCCAAGCCTTGATGGGCATCGCCATCGTTAGGCTGGAGTTCAAGGCAGCGGCGGAATTGCGGTAAAGCCCCAGCGCCATTGCCCATACTTAAGGTGGCGCTCGCGAGGTTGTATAAAAACTGGGAATTAGTTGGTGCAAGTCTCACCGACTTCCGCATCATTGCGAGCCCGGACTGAATGCGCCCACTTTGAAATTCCAGCAGGCCAAGGAACTGCAGCGCATCAGGTCGCGCCGGGGCACGCTGCAAGGCTGCGCGGAACAGCGG
>JBOIBD010000312.1:0-1831 GCA_050739415.1 Gammaproteobacteria bacterium
TAGGCAACAACCTGAACGGCCAGTTTGAATTCGACGCCAGCAATCCCAACACCACCGGCTCGCCGATGGGTGACCTCCTGCTCGGCAACTTCGATAATTATTCCGAGCTCGGCTGGCGCGATTATACCCCTTGGCATGCTTTCCAGTTCGGCACGTTCGGGCAGGATAGCTGGAAGGTGACGCCGCGGCTCATGGTGCAGGGCGGCGTGCGGTGGGACTATTACCAGCCCTATTCGAGCGCATGGTGCAACTTCTCCATGTTTGATCCCGCGTTCTATTCTTTTGCTCGGGGCGTTCAGCAGGTTGTGAACCCTTCCACCGGCTTCATTACCGGCGGCAATCAATACAACGGTATTGCCACTCCCTGTACGTCTCTGCCGAACTCGGCCATCGGGCACTTCGCTGTGTTCGGACAGCACATCACGGCGCAGAATATTGGCGCCCTCAATGCCGAGTTGCGCCAGGATGGCATGCAGCGCGGATTGACGCCGCAAATCCTTGCCAGCCATTTCGGGAACTTCCAGCCGCGCTTTGGATTTGCCTGGGACCCCACCGGCCATGGAACCACCGCTCTGCGCGGTGGCGGCGGCATTTTCTATAACCACAACACTCTGAGCGACGTGACGCTCATGGGGGGCAATACGCCTTTCCAATTGGCCGAAGAAGTGTTCAATGGCGTGGCGGATTGTCCGGGCGGGGCGCTGACGGCGGGGCGAGGTTGCGTCAGCAGCAGCGCGACGGCTCCCGAATTGCCAATTCCGATGACGGGCCAGGACCTGCTGGATGATGTTCCGGTCGTATACTCGTGGAACCTTTCTGCTGAGCACATGTTCGCCAACAACACGCTTCTGGACGTGGCCTACGTCGGCAATCGTTCCGCCCACGACCCGATCAACGCCGACCTCAACGAACCGGCCCTCGGCACCTTTAACAATCCTGCGAATTCCGGAATCAACCAGGACGCCTTACGGCCCTATCCAGGAATCGGGGGCGCCGAAACGACCGTACAAGAAGGTGAGTCTGAGTACAACGCCCTGCAGGTGAGCGTGCAACGGCGTTTCACCAACGGATTGCAATATGGCGTCAACTACACCTATTCCAAGGCTTTTGATATGGCGGATAGCATCTATGCCGTCGTCACGGATACCTATAACCCCCACTACAATTGGCAGCTTGCAGGTTTTAACCAGACCCATAACCTCACCTTCACCTGGGTCTACGATGTGCCGTTGCTCAGGAACAACACCTCGCTGGTGGGCAAGGCGCTGGGCGGGTGGGAGCTTTCTGGCGATGCTGCCTTTCTCAGTGGATTTCCCAACAGCGTCACCACCAGCGGCACCGATGTTCTAGGCAACGGCGTCACGGATGTTGGCGGGACCGAGTATGCAGGAATCAAGCCTGGATGCAGCGTCCGTGGATCCCGGTCGATCACGCAATTCTTCAACACCGCCTGCTTCTATCAGCCCGGCACGGCGGGGGCTCCGACCGGCGCCACACTCTACGGCACGGCAGCGCCCAACATTATCGAAGGGCCGGGCACGGATAACATTGACCTTGCCGTGATGAAGAATGGTCCGATCTGGGGAGAGCGCCTTAAGTATCAGTTTCGTGCTGAATTCTTCAATATCCTCAATCACCCCTCGTTCAATGGAATCGATGCCGGCGTGACTGACAGTACGTTCGGTCAAATAACCGGTGTCGGATCTCCCCGTAACATTCAGCTTGGCTTGAAGTTGATATTTTAAAGGCAGTGATGAGTGGGTTTTTCCAGTTCTGGATTCGTGGTAGCGCGGACCTGCGCCTTTCAGGTCCGCGGCTTGTCCCCGGGTGC
>JBOIBD010000313.1:0-1809 GCA_050739415.1 Gammaproteobacteria bacterium
GGACGAGATTCACCAGCCGGCCTTCCGCCAGCACGATGATGCGGTGACCATCCGGGAAAATCACGTGATCCACTTGTGGCTTGATGTTTTCCCACTTGTATTTGCGTAACGAGGCGATATCGATTTCGGAATCGAAATGGCCGATGTTGCAGACGATGGCGTTGTGTTTCATCTTCGCCATGTGCTCGTGGGTGATGACGTCCAGATTGCCGGTGCAGGTCACGAAGATGTCGGCCTTGTCGGCAGCTTCTTCCATGGTCACCACGCGGTAACCTTCCATGGCGGCCTGCAACGCGCAGATCGGATCAATCTCGGTGATCCAGACATTGGCGCCAAGGCCTTTCAATGACTGGGCACAACCCTTACCCACATCGCCATACCCGGCGATCAGTGCGATCTTGCCGGCGATCATCACATCGGTGGCGCGTTTGATGCCGTCCACCAGTGATTCACGACAGCCGTATAGATTATCGAACTTGGACTTGGTGACTGAGTCGTTGACGTTGATGGCCGGGAATGGAAGGGTGCCAGCTTTCTGCATCTCATATAAGCGGTGTACGCCAGTGGTGGTTTCTTCAGTAACACCTTTTATATTGGCGAGAATCCTTGAATAAAAGCCGGGTTTGGTCTCGAGCCGCTTTTTGATGGCTTTGAACAGCGCAGTTTCTTCCTCGTTGGTTGGCTTGGCGATGACGGAGGGATCCTTTTCGGCTTTGGCACCCAGGATTACCAGCAACGTGGCATCACCGCCGTCGTCCAGAATCATGTTGGGCGTGCCGCCGTCGGCCCATTCCATGATGCGGTGGGTGAATTCCCAATATTCGTCCAGCGTTTCGCCCTTGTAGGCGAACACGGGCGTATTACCTGCGGCGATGGCGGCGGCGGCATGGTCCTGGGTGGAATAGATGTTGCATGAGGCCCAACGGATATCTGCGCCCAGGGCTTTCAGGGACTCGATGAGCATGGCCGTCTGAATAGTCATATGCAGCGAACCGGCGATGCGCGCACCCTTCAAAGGTTGCTGCTTCTTGTATTCCTCGCGCACCGCCATGAGACCGGGCATCTCGGTTTCGGCAATGGCGATTTCCTTGCGGCCCCAGTCGGCGAGATTAATGTCCTTGACGAAATAATCCTGTTTTGACTGTGCTGCGTGCTGCGTGCTGCGTGCTGTGTTAAGAGTAGTCATCTTCATTATCCTTTGGTTATGAATTCATCTGTTGATGCCGATGTACCGATGCGCGCAATGCACCAATTATATGAGCTGTATGTTCTGCAATTTCTTGCACTTGGTGAAATTCCGAATCATCAATGTATCCAATATCCAATGCGGCATAGAGCTGGGAGCGCACCTCTGCGCAGGAACCCTTGGCAATCACCAAAAATTGATGAAACTCGTGTGAGCCACTGCGTTCAAAGCCTTCTGCAATGTTGGACATGACGGATACGGCTGCGCGCCTGATTTGATCACGAAGCCCAAAATCGCGCGAGAATTCATATTTTGACGTTAGTGCATAAATCTCGCGCGTCAATTCGCGTGATTTCTGCCAAGCAATCAAGTCCTCGAAGCGTTTGATTCCAGTCATGGCAGTTCCTTTTGCCGGTTGCTTTCTGATCTACCTGCCTTTCACGCAGCACACTGCACGCAGTACTCTCAACCCACAGATTTGATCCTCGCTGCGTCGCGAAGCGATGCTGCTTTATCAATTCGCTCCCAGGTAAATTCAGGTTCCTCACGGCCGAAGTGGCCGTAGGCGGCGGTTTTTCTATAGATAGGACGTATCAGGTCGAGCATCTTGATGAGGCCGTAAG
>JBOIBD010000314.1:0-1804 GCA_050739415.1 Gammaproteobacteria bacterium
GTGCTTCTGCGATTCTAAATTGCACCGCATCATCTGGATCGGCTGCAACAACACTATCTATATAATTGCGCGCTGCATCAGGTTTGCCTTGCTCGATTAAAACCCTCGCAATACCAATCTGGGCGGGCAGCCAGTGCTCACCGCCGTCCACTTGCTGATAGCATCGTAATGCTTCGGGATACTGCTTTGACAGTTCGGCTGTATTGCCGAGGAAATACCAGGCATCGTTGTTGCGCTGTGCAGTATCAAGCAGGCGCACGAAATATCCGCGGGCTTGAGTAAACTGATTGGCCTGCAATGCCAACAGGCCAAGAAAATATAGTGCTTCGGGATTTCGGGGGTGCTGCTTGAGAACGGTATCGAATTCCGGCTGGGCTGCGCTGTTCTGACCGGCTTGCGTCAGCAATGACCCATACGCCAGGCGCATACCAACATTGTCCGATTCCGCTTGTACCCGTATTTTGAGCAATGTCAGGGCTTCGTCATTCTGCCCGGACGCCATCAAACCCCGGGCTTCCAATACCAAAGCTTCATCCCAGCCGGGCTTGAGTGCCAACGCGCGACGCGACTCGGCCACCGCCAACGTCGGCTCGCGGTAATGCAAAGCGAGTCGGCCCAGCGCGAAATGTGCTTCAGCTGACTGTGTATGGGCAGCCACAAGTTTTTGCATCACCGGCAGCGCTTGACCGGCATCGGCTTCCTCGCCCAATAGTTGGCCGATGACTGCCAGATTCTCGCCGGGCACATCCCGCAGCAGACCTTCAAACTCGCTGATAGCGTCATCCACGTTGCCCAGCCGGGTATTCAGGATTGCTGCAAAATGCCGAGCTGTCTTGTCTTTCGGCGCCAGTGCCCGCCAGTGCTGATTCAATTCCAGCGCCAGGCGGTCATTGCCAGCCTGATATGCCAGGATTGTCGCCTGCTCGGCCAGTGTGGGATCAGCACTCGATTGCGCGGCCTGCCCATACTGCTGCGCCGCTACCTCGCTTTCACCACGTTGCAGTGCGAGTTCACCCATGAAAACATGATAAACAAGCGCATGTTCCGGTGTACTGAAGTTTGCGGACGAAGCTGGAGGTGTGGGCGGTGGATTGCGAGCCGGTGTGACGGCGCAGCCGGACAGCACCAGTGCAGCACATACGAGGCCGGTATTAAAGTGCATGCTCATAGGATTTCGCTCGGTAATCTCCTGCCCGCCCACTATACTCTGCCGCGGCGAGACGGCCACAGGCTCCGCCAAGGTGAGCGCTTGTTACTGTCGGCAATTTCGCCCAGAATTTGTTTCCTTGCCCGAGCCATGACCCAATGCCATTTTTCATCCTTGGAATCAGCCATGCCACTGCGCCTGTCGCCATACGGGAACGCTTGAGCTTCGGCACTGAACAGATTCCGGAGGCATTGCGAGCATTAACTGGACTCGCCGGTGTGGAAGAAGCTGCCATCCTGTCCACCTGCAACCGCACCGAGATCTATGCCCATCTTGAAAACGGATCGCATGTACAACTGGCTGACTGGCTCACACGCGCGCGTAGTCCGGAGGATCCGGACGTCCGTGAGCGCTTTTATATTCACAGCGACGAAGCTGCGGCACGCCATCTGTTTCGAGTAGCCTGTGGTCTGGATTCCATGATCCTCGGCGAACCGCAGATTCTCGGTCAGATCAAGGACGCGTATGAATTGGCAAAACGCAGCGGTAGTGCCGGCAATCACCTGCACCGGCTATTCCAATATGCATTTGCGGTGGCCAAACAAGTACGCACAGAGACACACATTGGGGAAAATCCAGTGTCCGTTGCATATACCA
>JBOIBD010000315.1:0-1799 GCA_050739415.1 Gammaproteobacteria bacterium
GCGATTTCCAGCGCCAATAGGCCCGAAATCCGGCCCGATGCCAACGGATCACAGTATCGGGTTGAACAATCCTCAGCGCTCCCACGATGCTGGGTACCAGCGCGTAAAGTCCGGCAAACACCATTCTGTCCAAGCCAAAGAAGGCCAGGCGACGCGGCGAATTGCGACGCAGCACGTTCAATTGGTGCCGCAGCACACGGGGACGCGCTGATTGTGGCGTATCCCCGATTGTGTTGGTGCTTATCCGCGGTGCTGAACCGTGTGCTCCGGCTTCTTCACGTGTGATTTCTGTGCCGTGTGCTCCGGCTTCTTCATCTGCGTTTTCAGCGCCGTGTGCTCCGGCTTCTTCATGTGTGATTTCTGTGCCGTGTGCTCCGGCTTCTTCATCTGCGTTTTCAGCGCTGTGTGCTCCGGCTTCTTCATCTGCGTTTTCAGCGCTGTGTGCTCCGGCTTCTTCATCTGCGATGTATGAGCCGGCACCGGCTGCTTCGATAGCGTGGCGGTCGTCGCCGCGAAAGCCGGCATGGCGAGCGCTGTGCTTGCAAGCAGCGCAATGATCACTTTCCTCATCGAGTTTCTCCCAACGTTTGATGGTTCTGACTGCAACTGAATACATCTTCATCTTCACGTTGCAGTGCTCACCGGAGCAACTCTTGGGCGCTCAACTCAGTTTCTGCTCATGGTGCAGCTACGATCAATATGACGCGCGACGGAACGCCGCTGCGCTCAGAACTTCTGGCTTGGGAATTATGCCGCGGCGACGCTTTTCTTGACTCACTGAGGCATCGCGAACGGAGTCTCCTGCTGACCGTTGCCGTTCAATTTCATCGGCAAATCGTTCAAGGCGACCAGCCAAGCGACGCCGACATCAGCATCCGGTACTTCGCGTTCATGGATTTTAACCTGAGCCGCGCGCTTGTTCGTCCGCCCACACCTCCTTCAACACAGGCCGCCGCACACGCGGGCCTGCCGCCGCAAGTCAACTGCCAAAATCATGGAATTTCCCTACGTACTCTGATCTGACCGGGAACTCGCAATATGATCACTGGTTCCGCGCGAATACCAAGCGAATATGAAATTTTGGCGAATTCCTGCGATTGACTTGCCGCCCCTCCGGTAAGGATGATGCCGCCAATGCAGAATGGGTCCCATGCTGTTCTCGCCGATGATCGGCGTGACGCCTATCGTTGTAATTGCTTCCGGAAACTCCCAAGCGATATGATGTTGGCTGCCGTTTATCCGCATCCAACAGTCCTGTGTTTCACGCGAGAAACATCATGCATGGCTTGAAGGGCGTAACGCACTAAATCGAGTTTGTTTGCCAGATGATCCAAGCCGTATGAGTGCAAGAAAACGGCCAAATCGGCCACCTCGCCCGCAACCCACCGCATATCGTCAGTCTTACTTCTTTGTCATAAAATGTCCGGGCTGCGTCCAACGTTATCCGTCACGGAGACAAGTATCCGCTTCTTGTTCGCTCTGGATGTGACGGAGAGCACAATTATTCTTAGAAGCCAAAAGCGGAATAGTAGACCGCCGACCCATAAGATCGCGCCGAAAAGGACCGATGCTATTGGGTTTGGACGACGACCGTGAGCCCTGGTCGTTAACATGACTTTCGGTTAGGATGCCTGTGCACCAAGCCCTGCTTATCCCAGAGAGAAAATTTCACACAGCATCAGTAGTGTCCGGTTAAAACTCGAATAGATTCAGTTGCCTATCAAACGTGAGGTTGTTCGGGATGGGCTCGACGCCCGCAATAGCTTGTTTTAGCGGCAGTTTCTCGAAGAGCGTCAGCG
>JBOIBD010000316.1:0-1776 GCA_050739415.1 Gammaproteobacteria bacterium
AAATAGACCGGTGCAAAAGAGCCTGTAAACCGTTTTGTGTAAATGCCTGTCATAGGTGATTCACCACACGGTCTTCGAACTCGATGGTAAATCGATTCAAGGCCGCTTTCCAGTTCATGATCGGTTTAGTCCAGCGTTTGGAGGCGGCCTGGATTGCCAGATACACCACCTTCAACGCCGACTCGTCATGCGGGAATATCTTGCGTTTGCGTGTCACGTGCCGAATCACGCTGTTCAGCGATTCAATGGCGTTGGTGGTGTAGATCGCCTTGCGGATCTCCGGCGGATAATCGAACAGGGCAATCAGGTTCGGCCAATGCCGGTTCCAGCTCTTGCTGATCTGCGGGTATTGGCCATCCCAGGTAGTGGCAAAGGCCGCAAGCTCGGTGCGCGCCTCGGCTTCGGTCGCCGCCTGGTAGATTTTCTTGAGGTCCGCCGTCACCGCCTTGTAGTCCTTCCAGGACACGTATTTCAGGCTGTTGCGCACCAGGTGCACGATGCACAGTTGAATGCGGGTCTCGGGATACACCGCGGCAATCGCGTCTGGAAACCCGCTCAGCCCGTCTACGCAAGCGATCAGGACATCCTTGACACCCCGGTTCTGCAGTTCGGTTAATACGTTCAACCAGAATTTCGCACCTTCGGTCTCGGCAATCCACAGCCCCAAGAGCTGCTTGTGACCCTCCAGGTCAATCCCCAAGGCCAGGTAGATCGATTTGCGAATCACCTGCTTGTTCTGCCGTACCTTCACCACGATGCAGTCCAGATACAGGATCGGATACAGCGCCTCCAACGGCCGGTTTTGCCATTCGCTGACCTGCTCCATGACCGCCTCAGTGACTTTCGAGATCAACGTGGCCGAGACCTCGGCCCCATACATCTCCTGGAACGCCGCCACGATCTCCCGCGTGGTCATGCCCTTGGCATACAAACTCAGAATCTGGTCATCGAACGCGGTAAAGCGGGTCTGGCCCTTGCGCACCAACTGGGGCTCAAAACTACCATTCCGGTCGCGGGGCACCTCGATCTGCACCTCGCCGTGCTGGCCCTTGAGCGTCTTGGCGCTCTTGCCGTTACGACTGTTGCCGCTGTTCCGGCCGGCCGGTGCGTGCTTCTCATAGCCCAGGTGGTCGTCCAGTTCGGCGTTCAGCGCCGTTTCCACCGTCAGCTTGGTCAGCAACGCCGACAGATTGCCGAGATCCTTCTCGGTCTTCACGTGCTTGGCCAGCTCCGCCGCCAGCGTCTTCAACTTGTTCTCGTCCATTGCTGCTTCCATCGACTTGCTCCTGTATGTAAGGTAGGCGCCAATGGACAGTTACACAAATTTATTTACAGACTCGTGCAAAAGCCAGATCGCATTTTCTCTGCATCTTTATCATTTAGGACATCGGCTGCAGCACGATGTATCCACAGCCCATCCGGGTCAGCAGGACAATATATGAGCACTTGGCCCGTAATGGACATCGCAACTTCCCAATGACCACTTACTTTGGCTCTGGCTTTGACCGATTCCAGCCATTTTTTTAAGTCAGCTCCGACGAATTCATTATTTCCGTGATTTCCTGGGGGCGTTTTCCACGAGTGCAGGAGCCGATAAACGTTGTTCGCCCTGGCTCTACGCTGTTCCGCTGGCTCCTGAGTTGGCTCATCGTCATTCTTTGATCGAAATACAATTCCAATTGCCTCACCAAAGAACTCCGGATCGTCAGCAAGTCGCTGTTCCAATGCCTTTGGATACACCTTAGCGCCGGGTCCGAAAAGATCCATATACGCCCA
>JBOIBD010000317.1:0-1773 GCA_050739415.1 Gammaproteobacteria bacterium
TCGCCAGCGTCGGCACGATGGCGATGCCGGTCGGGCGCCCGGTGGCAATGGACCTTACCTCCGCCACGGTGATGCAATCGTTTTTCATTCCGGCGCTGGGCAGCCAGATCTACGCGATGGGAGGCATGGTCACGCAGTTGAATCTGGAAGCGAGCAAACCCGGGCGTTTCCTCGGCGAGAACACCATGTACAACGGGAACGGATTCCATCAGCAGCAGTTCACGGCCGTAGCGATGACGCCCGGCGGGTTCCAGACGTGGATCCGGAAAGTACGGGCGAACGGTATTCCGCTGGATACCAGCACGTACAAGGCGCTGTCGCAGCGCAGTACCCGGGAACAGGTAGTCGCTGCCTTTCCACAGTCCAAGCCACATGACGGCGACGTCTACCTGAAAGACGTGTCGCCAACCCTGTTCTCCGCAGTGGTCGAGGCAACCATGAACGGTACTCAAGTCTCCCTCGGTCACGCCTCGATGACACCAGCAAGAGCGCCGGCAACCGCAAGTCGGAAGTCCGCCGTACCCGCGAAGGGGAAAGTGCCATGAGTTTCGCCGCCATTTTCCAACATCCGTTGGGGCGTCTCGGTCTGGGTTCGCTGCCGTTCTGGAAGATGCTGCAGCACCCCACCGAGACGAATCTAATCAACGGCAGCATCGGTGGATTCGCCGCGTGCATCGTCGTGATCGGAGCCGTAATCACCTTCGCGCTGATTACGAAATACCACAAATGGCGTGTACTGTGGTCGGATTGGCTGACCAGCACCGATCACAAGAAGATCGGCATCATGTACGTGGTGCTGGCTTTCGTGATGCTGGCACGCGCACTGATCGAGGCGGCGCTCATGCGGGCGCAACAAGCGTTCGGGCTGGGCGGCGGCTTTCTGTCAGCCAACCATTTTGCGCAACTGTTCAGCACCCACGGCACGATCATGATCTTCTTCATGGCGATGCCGTTCCTCACCGGCATCATCAATTACGTGATGCCGCTGCAGATCGGTACGCGCGACGTTTCCTTTCCCGTGCTCAATTCCATCAGCCTGTGGCTGACCGCGGCTGGTGCGGCGCTGGTGATGATTTCGTTGGTTTTGGGCCAGTTTTCGACCGGCGGCTGGTTCGGCTATCCGCCCTACACCGAGGCGAGTTTCACTCCCGGCGTCGGGCCAGATTACTGGATCTGGGCGCTGAGCCTTTCGTCGCTCGGATCGATTTTTACCGGCATCAATTTCGCCGTGACGATTTACAAGGAACGCGCACCCGGAATGACGCTGCTGCGGATGCCGCTGTTCACCTGGACCGCACTGTGCACCGCGGTTTTGATGATCTTTGCAATGCCGCCGCTAACCGTCGCTACGGCTCAACTGGCGCTGGACCGCTACCTCGGCTTCCACTATTTCACCAATGCCCTTGGCGGCAACATGATGCACTTCGCCAACCTGTTCTGGATGTTCGGTCATCCGGAGGTCTACATCCTCATTCTGCCCGCCTTCGGGGTCTACTCCGAAGTCATTTCGACATTTTCCGGCAAGGTGCTGTTCGGCTATCGGTCACTGGTAATGGCGACCATGGCAATCGCGGTCCTCTCCTTCGCCGTGTGGCTGCATCACTTTTTCACCATGGGTCAGAACGCCAACATCAACGCGGTGTTCGGCATCGCCTCGATGCTGATCGGTATTCCCACCGGGGTGAAAATCTACGATTGGATGTGGACGATGTTTCGCGGCCGGGTGCGATTCACCGTACCGATGGTGTACGCGATCGCCTTCATGCTGTTGTT
>JBOIBD010000318.1:0-1771 GCA_050739415.1 Gammaproteobacteria bacterium
CACTATAACCAGCCCATCGTCCTCTAGCTCTGGTATGCACCAACCAATAACGGCTTCTGACTTGACGGTCACTACAACCGGCAACCCGACACCAAGTATTACTGAGTCCGGAGCATTACCGAGCGGCATTAGCTTCGTGGATAACGGTGACGGCACTGCCAACTTCAATGGCCAAGCAGCAACTGGAACAAGCGGGACATACCCGGTAACTATTACCGCCAGTAACGGTGTCGGTTCCAATACGACCCAGAGCTTTACGCTGACTATTACGACGGCAACATCTGCTCCTGCCATGAGACCATAAAATAGTTTGTGTAAACTCCACCCTCTAAAATGGAAGGATCAGATAATGGAGTTAACCCAAATGAGAAAACCAAAAGCCAGCAAACAACCGAGCGATGCGGAACCATCCAGTATTGCCGACCTTGCTAAAGCGCTGGTTGCCACACCTGAAGCCCAAGCCATGCTGGCCCAGTCCGGCGCCAAACGCTTCGAAGACCTCATCGGCAAGGATGGGTTAGTCGCCCAGATGCTCAAACCGGTCATGCAGGAAATGCTGGAAGCGGAAATGACCGAGCACTTGGGCTATCCCAAACACAATCCAGCCGGCTATCTCACCGGCAACAGCCGCAACGGCAGTTACTGCCGTACCCTGCGTACCAGTGACGGCGCTCTGAGCCTGGACATCCCTCGTGACCGGGACGGTAGCTTCGAGTCGAAGACTGTGCTGCCGTACAAACAAGTAACCTCTGAGTTGGAGCAGAAGATCATCGCCCTGTACGCAGTCGGCACGAGCACGAAAGACATCGCCGAGTTTCTCTACGACCAATACGGCTTTGAAATATCCGAGGGCTTTGTGAGCCAAGTCACCAACACAGTACTGGAACTCGCCAAGGAATGGCAGCAACGCCCGTTGCAACCAATCTATGCCTTAGCCTACCTCGATGCCATCCACATCAAGTGCCGGGAAGACGACAAGGTGGTCAATAAAGCTGTCCATATCGTCATGGCTTACGACCTGGAGGGTCGGAAGGATATCCTGGGTCATTACATTAGCTCCGGCGGTGAAGGAGCCAAGTTCTGGCTGTCGGTCATCACTGATCTCAAGAACCGCGGCGTTCAGGACATCCTCATCGCTTGCGTCGACGGGCTCAGTGGTTTCGAGCAGGCCATCCACAGCATCTTCCCTCAGACAACGGTGCAGCGCTGTGTGGTCCACGCTATCCGCAATTCATTAGCCTACATCCCTCACAAGCTCAAAGATGAGTTCATCGCCGACCTGAAACCAGTCTACAAGGCAACCAGCAAACTGGAGGCTGAAACAGCCCTCCGGGAGCTGGAAGACAAATGGGGCGAGAAGTACCCCATGGCGGTAGCCGTCTGGAAGAACAACTGGGAGGCCCTATCCCATTACTTCAGCTTCAGCCCGGAGATACGGAAGATGATGTATACCACCAATCCGATCGAGTCCTACAACTCAGTGCTCAGGAAATACACCAAGAACAAACGCAGCTTTGTGAACGATGACGCTCTCCGGAAAGTGCTGTACCTGGCTACCCAGAAGGCCATGGAGCACTGGGACAAATGCGTCCCCAACTGGCCGACCATATTAAACCAATTTGCTATTCACTTTGAAGGGAGGGTTGTCATGCCGTAGGGCCGCAAACAAGCAGCTGCATGCCCGGCTGACGCCGGCCACGCGGCAAGAAACCGTACGTTGAAAATCTGGAGTTTACACATAATTATTGACAGTCCCGGTGATGGTGCCGGA
>JBOIBD010000319.1:0-1752 GCA_050739415.1 Gammaproteobacteria bacterium
GGATGTAACGGCCTCGGGCGTCCTTGATCTCCATGCCAATGTTTTTCCAGATTTTGACCGCGATGGCGCCTTGGTCGAAATTGCGGTTGATCTGGCGAATGGCCGCTTGTGTGAAGCCACGCTGGCGGAACTTGTAGGGATCGAACGTGGTGCAGAAGGCCGCGTGGCCATCGCTGCCGTGCACGACTTGTAAGACGTCCTTGATCTCGAGGGGTAAGTTTTTCATGAATGGGCTGTTGTCGTCATCCACGCAAATATCGAGAATGTGCATGTTCAGCCGTTGGAGCATGGCATAGAACGCCGGATTGCTCTGGAAGACGTGGGCGTGAGTATCAACAGGTTCGAGCGCAGCGAAGGCAGCGAGTTCAGTCCCAGAAAACGGGCCCGTTACCGCTTGGTTTGAAGCCGAGGTTGAAGCAGCAGACTTATTCGTCTGGCGCGTGCTACACGCTGTCGCCGCAAGCGCCACCATCAGCAACACCATAAACTTCTTCATGTTTTACCCTCTTGAAGGTGACCGTCGCCAGCCTGAGGCTTCGTCACACTGGCCTGCATGAGCACCGTTGCGAGGAGCACCCAGAGCCCACGCATTCCCGGCGCCGGTTCGCATTATATTACATGCGAAGCTGTTAATAACAGGACCCAGTCGCTGTCACCGCCGCTGTTCTTCCCGGGCGGCGCAAACTGCCGCGTTCCGGTGTTAGCAAATGGGCCTCCAGGAATTGTTGTATAAGTTCCATTCGTAGGGTCAAACCACCTGGCGTATGCGGGCGCTTTCAGGCTCGCCATGTTCACGGTGATCGTCCGCGCCGCCGGCATGTAGGCTACGACGACCGCACCGCCGGGAGTCTTGGAGGCAGTGCAATAATCGCTTTCGCTGACATGGGTGGTGCGAATGTTCCCATAAGTCCCAAGCCCGGCCGTGACCACGGTATGTGCCTGATCCGGAACTAGATTCTGCCACGGTAAGGAGTGAAAGAAGTTCTTCCAAATTGTGAACTGTGTCACTCCGGTCGTGTCTAGATGAGTCTGCCATCCACGCGCAAAACTCCAGGTGTAACGGTTTCCATAAAATTGTCCTTTCCCCCCGCTCAGCATGGCCCAATATTCTTCGCGCCTCAGTACCAAGGGGGTCCCGAAATCTGGCGGATCTCCGACATTCTCCAATTCATAATGCGCCTCCATTAGGAAAGCGGGCATGACAGGTTTCTGATTGTAATTATGCAGCATTTGAATGTATGTGGGCCCGTACACGTATGCGCCGTTGATTGACACAATCGGCGCCCATGCCGGGTCATCTAACGAGGAGCCGGTGGGCGGATTAAACTCGATGGTTTGAATGTGACGCGGGTCGGCGGACTTGATGCCCTTGGCAACTGCTCGGACGAGAGCATCATCGCTAGAGTTTTTCCAGCCACTAAAATCGTTGCCATTGATCCACGCGATGTTGGGGAACTTCGTGTAGCGGTTTCCAAGATATCGCCCGTAGGAATAATCCGCAGCCAGGCCGTTGTTGCGTAGCGTCGCGAGCCACCCCGCTGTCTCCATGGGATCAAGGAAGACCAGGATGCCGTGTTTTGCCGCGAGTTCGACGATATGGTCGAGCCGGGTGAAATAGGCTTCGTTGGGCTTGCGAAGATCGTAATGCGTCCAATCGGTTCCTCCGCGAATGAATCCGATGAACGGATGAATACCGTCATGAGTGGCGCCGTAAATGTTTTTGGGATAGTCGCGGCCTGCACAAACTACGTC
>JBOIBD010000320.1:0-1744 GCA_050739415.1 Gammaproteobacteria bacterium
GAGGGAGTGACGCGAAGTGTCCGCTCCCGAACGCAGGACAGCCGCGGAGAAAGGAATAGTCGTCGCTGACCCGAGTGGCCGGGACGCCGGGACCGTACCGGCCATCACGAGGGACGCGACGCTATCGTCCGGGCACATCCCTGCCATCGAACCAACCGGTTTCCCCTCTCCGCGGGAGCAGCTCCGTGTGCGGGTATCTAAGAGTCGCCAGTTTTGTAGCAAGCACGTCCAGTTTTGGCTACGGGTGACGTTGGTTGCAGGGTGTCACCAGTCCGGCCAAGTCACGATCCAGGTGCGGATAATGTCCACCGGGAATATGACTTTCACCATAAGCAGGCTCGCCCGCCGGCGCACCCGCCAAAACAAAACGGCAAGCGAACTCACGCCGGTGAGGGTCCAGATTCCGCGCCAGCGTTTCGGTGTCCACCAGAGCTGTGTACGTCATGTGCGCGTATCCATGTCGGTCAGTATCGAAAGTATTATGCTGTATCTTATTCAAGGAGCTGTCCCATGTTAGCCGCTCTGCGCAACAAGACTTTGTTCATCACCGGTGCCAGCCGCGGCATCGGCGCCGCCATCGCGCTGCGTGCCGCAGCAGATGGCGCGAACCTGATCATTGCGGCAAAAACCGTGCTACCAAATACGAAACTCCAGGGCACCATTAACAGCGTTGCGGAAGCAGTTGAAAAAGCCGGTGGACACGCCTTACCAGTGCAGATGGACGTGCGCGAGGAGGACTCGATACATTCTGCGGTGGAGCAAGCTGTCGCGCGTTTTGGCGGCATTGACATCCTAGTAAACAACGCCAGTGCGATCTGGCTGGCTGGCACGCTGCATACCCCCATGAAACGCTTTGATTTGATGATGGCGGTCAATCTGCGTGGCACGTTCCTATGCTCACAAACCGTCCTGCCACATCTGTTGAAATCGGACAATCCGCACATTCTTAATCTTGCGCCGCCGCCAAACCTTGCGCCAAAATGGTTCCGGGAGCACACCGCGTACACCATATCGAAATATGGTATGAGCTTTTGCACACTGGGGATGGCTGAAGAGTTCGCCGGACGCGTCGCCGTAAATGCACTCTGGCCGCGCACTGTCATCGCCACGGCTGCCATCGCAATGCTCGGCGGCCGTGTAAGTGCGGATCATTGCCGCACACCGGCGATCGTCGCGGATGCGGCTCACGTCATTATGAGCCGGGATAGTCGCACTTGCAGTGGGAATTTCTTCATTGACGAAGAACTGTTACGGTCAGAAGGCATCACCGACTTCGCCCACTATGCAGTCAAACCAGACGCCCTGCTTATGCCAGACTTATTTCTGGATTGATTGTTCTCGCTTGTAAACGACATGAGTGTTATCGTTCATACATACGTACGTGAGAAAGCCATATGTTGTACGAAAACATCGTGCTCGCCTACGATGGCAGTCTTGAAGGCCGGCGTGCCCTGCGCGAAGGCGCAGAACTAGCTGCACAATTCAAGGCCAAGACCCATCTGCTTGCGGTCATCAAGCATAGCGCCGGTATCGCTATTGGCCAAGGCTACGAAGGGCGCGGGCTCGCCGCTGCGGAAGTGTCACACTTCCAGGAAACCCTGGATGAAGGTGTCAGCATCCTGAGGAGTTTCGGGCTGGAAGCCACCGGCAATCTGGTGCAGGGTGATCCTGTGGATGAGATCGTCAAGCTTGCCGCCAGCGTTCATGCAGATTTGGTGGTGGTGGGTCATCGCGGACGCGGTCC
>JBOIBD010000321.1:0-1730 GCA_050739415.1 Gammaproteobacteria bacterium
GCGCGGCAGTTAGTTGCGCAATATAAGTCTTCGCGATGTTGTGCTGTTCGGGGTTGGCGTAAAAGATGACGCCACGGTATTGCATGCCGGTGTCCGGCCCCTGGCGGTTGAGTTCGGTCGGGTCGGTCGCGGCGGTGAAATACACGCGCAGCAACTGGCCGTAACTGACCTTCGACGGATCGTAGGTGATCTCGACGGTTTCGGCGTGACCTGTATCACCCGTGCTCACTTGGTCGTAGGTAGCCGCGGAGGTTGAACCGCCGGAATAACCTGAAGTCACATTGAGTACACCGGGCACGTGCTCGAATACCCATTGCAGACCCCAGAAGCAGCCACCGGCTAAGACAGCTGTGGCGATACCCGTCTGTGTCGCCAAGGATGCATCGACCTTGGGCGCGGGTGTCGGTTGAGCTGTCGCTTCGCTACCAATCGCAGTCGTGCAGCCGGCGGCGCAGATCAGCAACATGGCAGCGATGATCGGGCCCACTGCTCGCGGAAGCCGTCGTTTGGACATGGATTGGATCCCTCGACCTTGGTTGGATTCTATACCCTTATTCGCACCGAACGTCCTGGTGGTTACACTTGAACGCCACAGCCGCCGAAAACTGGCGTGACCGGCCACGTGGCTTGTGCTGCAGGCAGAAAGCGCCCCGTTGCTGCCTGTTGCGACTACCCACTTTCGAGACGACTTGTTATCAACATTTAATTTAACTTGACAGCTACACCGCAGCGAAGCGGCGACATCGCCGTCGGGTTGAAGCGATTGTTGAGCGCAATCAATGTAGAGCTGTCAGTCCACTTCAGCTACTGTTTAGTTTTTGGGGCCCACTACTGCCAACGCGGTGGTCAGTCTCAGTCAAGCGACCCGTATGAAACCATCCGCACTCCATTCCTCCGAACACACACCATGGTGAACGATAAACAACCCGTCAGGATCGTAATACTTTTTCACGGCGAGTAGCCGCGCGTAATTCGATCCCCAGAATGCGCGCTGCCAACCTTTCAGAAAGAAATCGCTTTCGGAAACGTAGGAACCGGCATCGGGAACGAGCTTGTACAGCGCACTCATCATCCGCGCATTGGCAGCCGCGTCGCGGCGCCCTCCCTGCATGTCCGGCTCGTGTCCTTGAATGCCGGGGAAGGCAGGCCCTTCCCCGCTGCCGGTGATGACCAGCGCGAAGGCTCCCAGCACCTGCGGGTTCGTTGCGGTGTCGCGCGCCGCTGCAATGGCGTTGGATTGTCCTCCTGCCAAACCCTTGTTGAAGTGCAAGGCAAAACCCCAGTACCGGCTGGCTGAGAACAACGCATCAGCCAAATCCTTGCGACGATCGCTTTCGAGCAACGACGCCGGCAGCCACGCAGAACCATAGCCGTGGAGAACTTGTCCAGATTGACCCGCATCGCCGGCCCAAACGATGTTGTCCAGCGGCGCGTCCGGACGCGAATCTGCCACCACTGCGCCGGGTATCTTCCGCAATACCTCTGGATTCCATATCGCGCGTGCAGGAATTACAAAGACCTGCAGCGGCGCCGTGATCTTGTAATCCTTCGGTGACGCCTGTAGGAAATCGATCAACGGTTTCCACGCGGCTTCGGCTTGGGCCTGACCTATCCCCCGTAAATAGTACCAAGCGCGATGTGGGATTTCCCGGTAAATTGACTGAGAGGAGGTCCCAAGATGAAGCGCAAACGGTTCACCGAAGAACAGATCATTGGTGTGCTCAAGGAGT
>JBOIBD010000322.1:0-1722 GCA_050739415.1 Gammaproteobacteria bacterium
GCTTGTCCGCGTGCACTTAAATCTGACCCAGCTTTTGCATCGAAAAGTGACCCACCAAGTTGGTTAGGATTTGGGGGTATTGGTTGCTGGATTCCTGTGCTTGAATCGATATGAGTCGTTCCCTGTTTCGATGATATCGCAGTGATGGGTGAGACGGTCGAGCAGTGCAGTCGTCATCTTGGCATCTCCAAAGACATTACCCCATTCCGAGAAACTCAGGTTGGTGGTGATCAGCAAGCTAGTGGCTTCGTAGAGCTTGCTGATCAGGTGGAATAGCAGCGCACCACCGTTGTGGCTGAAAGGCAGATAACCCAGTTCATCGAGGATCACTGCATCCATGGCGGTCAGTCGACGTGCGATACGCCCGGCATTGCCACCCTGCTTCTCTGCTTCGAGCTGGTTGACCAGATCGACGACGTTGTAGAAGCGCACCCGCTTGGCGTGGCTGCGGATGGCGACGCTGCCCAGCGCCGTGGCCAGATGCGTCTTGCCGGTGCCTGGCCCTCCGACAAAGACGATGTTGCGGGCCTGATCGAGAAACGAGCCGCGATAAAGTTCGCGGATCTGTGCTTCGTTGACGGTCGATTGAGCAAAGTCGAAGGTGTCGAGATCCCGATTGACCGGAAACTTGGCAGCGCCCAGTTGGTGGCTGATCGTGCGCACATTGCGTTCGGCGGCTTCCGCCTTCAGGAAGCTCTCCAGCAGCAGGTCCGGCGAATGGTTGCGCCGGATACCGTCCTCGATCAGTTCCTCGCAGGCAGCGGCCATGCCGTGCAGGCGCAGCGCCTTGAATTGCCCCACCAGTTCATGCCGTTGCATAGTTCACCCCGATCATCGCTGGTGGAAAATGGTTCATCAGCGGCGCAATCACCAGCAATGCGATCGCATGGAGATCCTTCCTCAAGAGCCGGTCATAGCGTGCAACGTCCGCCTTGGGTTCCTCCTGCAGGCGCAGCCCATCGGGCGTCTCGATGGCGACTGCGGCAGGCGGCACCTTGAGTCGGTTGAGGGTGTTGAGGACATAGTCAGCACTGATCACGCCCGCCTCCAGGGCCTGCGCGCAGGCTACCGTCACGGCCTCGAAGCCATCGACCGGGATCGCCGCGAGGATCTGCACACACTGGCGATCACCACCGGCCCGTTTCATCAGCCGCGCCTGGATCGTCTTGATGGGGGCGGGCAGATCCCAGTCGACAAACGGTGCACCATTACGCAGTGCCCCAGGCTTTCGCTCCAGCGCGGGGACGTAGTGCCACGGGTCGTAGGCAGTCTGATAGCGCCCAAACAGCCGCAGGTGCTGCGTCAGCACCTTTCCGTCGGCGACGATGCGGAGTTGGTCGGCGTAGATGCGCAGGCTGACGGTGCGCCCGACATGGGTGCAGGGCACGCTGTAGCGATTGCGCTCGTAGGTCACCAGCGACAGGCTCGACACGCGGCTGTGACGCTCGGCGTAGCCGTCAAACGGTGGCGGCAGGGTTCCCAATGCAGGCTGCTCGCGCTCGAAGACAGTGGCGATGGTTTGGTCCTGCAGATCGGGGTGCTGCCGTTCGGTAGCCAGCTCGCCGCAGCGCTGCTCCAGCCACACATTCAGGGCCGCCAGATCGAGAAACTTCAGGCGCGGCACAAACAGCCAGTTGCGCATCACATTGACCTGGCGTTCGACCTGGCCCTTCTCCCAGCCTGCGGCCGGCGTACAAGCATCAGGGGCAAACAGGTAGTGGC
>JBOIBD010000323.1:0-1713 GCA_050739415.1 Gammaproteobacteria bacterium
GAGCTGCGCTTCGACCTCGATCCCGAGCAGGAACGCGCTATCGCCGCGGAACTTGCGGCCAACGGTCGTGCCACTCCCACATTTGAATATGCCTACTTCCTGGCTGACGGCAGCATATGCACGCGGGTGCACAACACCGTTGCCATCCGTCCGCGCGGCTATGCCAAGACCAACGTGCGGCAGATGGACCTCAATCTTTCTTGAATTGAATAGAGGGCACCTCTAATAATTGCACAAAATGCAACTGATTCCCATGCGTGGTGTCTGAATACGCATGCGCAATTCACACTTGGGAGCGAACACCATGATGCTGCAAAGCGGGTTTTTCGATCTGCAGAACCGGTATCAGAAGCTGAGTGAGTTGGGCGATCCGCTGGAAGTGATGAATGGCGTGGTGGACTGGGAGCGGTTTCGGCCGGTGCTGAAGAAGGCGCTGAAGAAGTCACGCAAGAATACGGCCGGACGCAGGCCGTACGATAGCGTGTTGATGTTCAAGGTGCTGGTGTTACAAAGCCTGTACAACCTGAGTGATGACCAGACTGAGTATCAGATCCGCGACCGCTTCTCGTTCCTGCGGTTTCTTAAACTGACGCCGGAGGCCGTGATTCCGGATGCCAAGACCGTGTGGCTGTTCCGGGAGAGCCTGAAGGAGGCTAAGGTGATGGACCAGCTGTTCACCGGCTTCGAAGGGTATCTGACGGGTCTGGGGTATAAAGCCCAGAAAGGCACGGTGGTGGATGCGCGGATCGTATCCGTGCCGAAGCAGCGCAACAGCCGGGAAGAGAACCAGACCCTGAAAGACGGGTTGATTCCGGCCGACTGGGTCAAGCAGCCGGCCAAGCTCGCGCAGAAGGACACCCAAGCCCGCTGGACCCGGAAGCATGGCAAGCACTTCTATGGCTACAAGAACCACCTGGCCATCGATGTGAAGCACAAATTGGTGCGCGGCTATACGGTGACGCCCGCCTCGACCCACGACAGCCAGGAATTTGAGACCTTACTCAAGGCGCCCAACACGCGCAAGGCCATCTGGGCGGATGGTGCGTATCAATCCGAGGCCCACGCCGAACTGCTGAAGTCACGCGGCATCCAAAATCACCTGCATGAACGTCCTTGGAAAGATCAGGCCCTGACGCCGGTGCAGCGGCGGCGCAATAAACGCCGCTCGCGGATCCGGGCGCGGGTGGAACATGTGTTTGGACATCAGGTGACTTCGATGCGGCAGACGATCGTGCGAACCATCGGCCAGGCGCGTGCAGAAATCAAGATCGGGCTGGCCAATCTTGCCTACAATATGAGTCGACTCGGCCAGCTTGAGCGATTGGCGACCTGAAGAACAGAAAAGCCTGGATGAGAATGGGCGCCGTGATCAAACCGATCAGCCATTGGATGAAAACCAGCTCTCGATAATCCCGAATCCCAGTAACGCGTCGTTACGGCACAGCGGAAAAGTCAAAAACAGGGATTATTCGAGGTGCCCTAGATCCATACCGCCGCAGGGTTGACTCAAATCTCAATCAAACCGTCGGAAAGCTCGTCAACGTCGTCCGGATCGGGCGGGTAGTGCTGCGCCATGGCGGCGCCGCAAGCACTGATGGCCGCCACAAAGCCGTCCACGACATTGTGCTTGCGCACTTCAGTGATGAACGACTGGATGATGCCTTGCCAGTGGGCTTCGCCGAGCTTTTCGTGGATGCCCTTGTCAGCCACGAT
>JBOIBD010000324.1:0-1709 GCA_050739415.1 Gammaproteobacteria bacterium
TGTCCACAAGTCCCCAACGCCTGGGCGATATCCTCCACCAGGGTGCGAATATAGGTGCCCTTGGAGCAGCGCACCGCGAGCTCCAGGCTCGTGGGCGTGAATGCCAGTAATTGCAATTCGTGGATCCGGACCGCACGCGGCGCACGCGGCACCTCGATGCCCTCGCGTGCCAGATCGTAGAGCCGCTCGCCATTGTGCTTGAGAGCTGAATACATCGGCGGTATCTGCTGGATTTCGCCGCGGAAGAGAGCAAGTGTTTTTTCAATTTGTGATGAAGTAAACACGGGTACCGCGCAGTGTTCCAGCACTGCACCTTCCGCATCGGCGGTAGCGGTACGCGCGCCGAGAGCACAGGTAACACGGTATTCCTTGTCCGCATCCAGAAGGTATGCGGATACCTTGGTAGCTTCACCGAAGCACAGAGGCAAAAGCCCGCTGGCGAGAGGATCGAGGCTGCCGGTATGACCAGCCTTGCGCGCCCTGAACAGGCGCTTCACCACCTGCAGTGCCTGATTGGAGGTCATGGCAGTCGGTTTGTCGAGCAGCAGGACCCCGTGCACATCACGCTTGGGTGTTTTGCCTGTTCCGGTTTGTGCGGTGTGTATGTCAGTCACTGCTGCAAGCGCCGGCATCACGTAGATTCGTCCTCATTATCATGGATCTGCGCATTGGCCTTGGTGATCAGCGCATCCAAATGCGCGGCCCGATCCAGCACATCGTCATACCCGAAGTGCAGTTGAGGGATGCTGCGCAACTTCAAAGTGCGGCCCAGAACATGCCGCAGGAAGCCAGCCGCATGATTAAGCGCCGCGACCACTTCCGGCTGCGGGCTTTCGGCTCCCAACACAGAAATCAGCACTTTCGCATTTGACAGATCAGGTGAGACATCCACATGCGTGACCGTGACCAGGTGCACACGCGGATCCTTCACCTCACGCCGAATGTGTTCCGACAGTTCGCGCTGCAGCAGGCCTGCAATGCGCGTTCTACGTTCGTATTCACGCGGCACGGGCGTCGTACCTCAGAGGCTGCGTGCCACTTCAACACGTTCATAGCACTCGATCTGGTCGCCTGGCTGCACGTCGTTGTAGTCCTTCACACCGATTCCGCATTCGGTGCCCGCGCGCACTTCGTTCACGTCGTCCTTGAAACGCCGCAAGGATTCAAGCTGACCTTCGTATATGACGACATTGTTGCGCAACACGCGGATAGGCAGATTGCGCTTGACTTGGCCGTCCACTACCAAGCAACCGGCAATGGCTCCCAGTTTGGAAGAACGGAACACTTCGCGCACTTCGGCCAGACCCACGATCTGCTCGCGCAATTCCGGCTTGAGCATGCCGGTGATGGCTTTCTTCACATCGTCAATCGCCTCATAGATGATGCCGTAATAGCGCACATCCAGCCCGGATTCGCTGATCATGCGGCGTGCACCACTATCGGCACGCACGTTGAAGCCGATAATGACCGCTTTCGAAGCCAGCGCTAGATTGACGTCCGATTCGGTAATGCCGCCGACACTGCTTCCGATGACCTTGACTTTCACTTCGTCAGTGGACAATCCAATCAGTGCATTGGAAAGTGCTTCAGCACTGCCCTGCACATCGGACTTGATGAAGAGGTTCAGCCCTTCCAGCGCGTCCTCCTGCATCTGCTGGAAGGCGTCGTCGAGTTTGGTAGCCTGCACGCGCGCCAGTTTCACGTCGCGG
>JBOIBD010000325.1:0-1702 GCA_050739415.1 Gammaproteobacteria bacterium
GATGATGACTCAAGGCTTTATCGAGGGCGGTTGCAGGATCTGAGTGCAACACGGTTATTGAATTGAAGCGGGAGCATCATGCCGCATCACCACGGCTTCTTGCATCACTTCGCCCATCACCTCGATCGGGCATTTGAAGTCGAAGCGTTTGCGCGGTCGCATATTCAGTTGCAAAGCGATGGCGTCCAGGGCTTCCTGACTATGCACCGACAAGTCCGTGCCCTTGGGCAGGTACTGGCGGATCAGTCCATTGATGTTCTCATTGCTGCCGCGTTGCCAGGGGCTGTGCGGGTCGCAGAAGTAGATCGCCACCCCGGTCCGCTGGGTGATCTCGGCGTGCCGCGCCATCTCCCGGCCCTGGTCGTAGGTCATGCTCTTGCGCACCGCCAGCGGCATGCCATTGAGCGCCGCACTGAAGCCCTCCAGCGCCGAGGTCGCCGTCGCGTCGGCCATCTTGATCAGCATCAGGTAGCCGCTGGTACGCTCCACCAAGGTGCCCACCGCCGAGGCATTGGCCTTGCCCTTGATCAGGTCGCCCTCCCAATGGCCTGGCATCAGCCGGTCTTCGACCTCCGGCGGGCGCACGTGGATGCTGAGCATTTCAGGGATCTGGCCGCGCCGATCGACGCCGCCAGAGCGCGGCCTGCGACTCGTCTTGCCCTGGCGCAGGCAGATGATCAGCTCCTTGCGCAGGCCACCGACCGGCAGGGCGTAGATCGCGTTATAGATCGTCTCGCGGCAGACGTAGGCCTCTCTGAGGCTGGGTATGTTCATGCTGCGCAGCTTGCCGGCAATCTGCTCGGGAGACAAACCCTCACGCAGCATATGGACGACCAGCTCGAAGCGCTCACTGCCCGGCAGCAGCTTGCACTGAGGCCTGCAGACCTGGCGGCGGACCTGCATCTGCTGCTGGGCAGCACAGGCCTGGTAGCGGGTGCCAGGGGCCCGGTTGCGGCGCAGCTCCCGGCTGATGGTCGAGGGGGAGCGGCCGAGCATCCGGGCAATTCGCCGCTGGCTGAAACCTTGGGCAAGGCCGAGTTGAAGGGTCGCACGTTCGGGGATACTGAGTTCGTGATAGGACATAGTGGCAGCACCGTACCGGAAAGGTCAGGTGTTGCACTCAGTTTTTGCGGCCGCCATGTTTCCGACCGCAGGATCTAGTATCAAACAAATGTCGTCCGTCGCGGCCTTTGATCTTCTGCGCTTGTACTAGTGCTCCGAAACAGGTTGTTCTCATGGATCTCGACTACTTTTAACTTCAAGTAACTCACGTCCACACTCGTCGGGTGAGACGCATACAGCTGGTGATGGCTTACATCAATTGAGGGAGAGTTTAGTTTCTTGTGTAGGGAGCGTTCTGATGTCCGGACGGTGTGAGAAATGGCTATGCCTGATTGTGTTGGCACTCGGTAGCACTGAGCAGGTTTATGCAACTGAAGGCGGTGTTGGACGACCGATAACCGGTCAACAGGTTTTTTCAAATGCGGGGGTAGTACCTCCAGACCCTGGATGGGTCATGTCGCTGACCAGCATCTGGTATGACGGCAAGCTAAAGGGTTCCCGTACGGTTCCCATAGCCGGCGAGCTGAGTTCGGGGCTCGATATGAAGGTTTCCTACACCCTGGCCAATTTTACGCATGTATGGGATACCGGAAAGGGGCGATGGAGCTATGCCTCGGCGATTGGCGTCCCTGTGCAGTAC
>JBOIBD010000326.1:0-1699 GCA_050739415.1 Gammaproteobacteria bacterium
CACCGCTAAAGAATGCAAAAAGTGATCTGATTGCGGCGGTGAGCAGCGAAGGACATATATTGGTGTTTAGCGTTAAGGCGCTGCCTGAGCTGGCACGCGGCAAGGGCAACAAGATCATGGGTATTCCCTCGAAGAAGGCCGCGAGCCATGAGGAATTCATGGCGGCAGTGACTTGCGTACCGGCGGACGAAGGGTTGGTGATTTTTTCCGGTCACCACCACATGACACTGTCCGCGAAGGAACTGAAAGAGTATGCCGGTGAACGCGGCCGCCGCGGCCTCAAATTGCCGCGTGGCTATCGGACGGTGGAAGGTCTGTATCCGGAGTCGCTTGTGCCGGGTAAACCGCCGGTTGTCTGAAGAATCTGATCTGATCGATTTGTACTTAACCGGAAACGGCTGGAGTAGGCATGGTATCCGACATGATTACCTCCGGTTCCTGGATGTAATTACCCTGGATGTATTCAATGCCGAGCTGATAAAGCATGGCCATGGTCTCGGGCTTTTCCACTTTTTCAGCGACGGTATGAATCTTTAGCTCTCCCGCACGTCCCACGAATTTTTTGACGATGTTGCGCTTGTCTTCCTCGGTGGTCAGCGCGGCTGTCAGACTGCCATCAATCTTGATGTAGTCAACGTGCCGGATCAGCCCCAGAGTGTGCAACGGGTTGTGTCCCAGGCCGAAATGTTCCAGAGCGAACCCACATTGCAGGCGGTGCAGCGCTTCGGCAAGCCCGCGTGCATCCGTGATGTATTTCTCGGCGGATTTTTCCGCGATCTGGAACACCAGCTGGCTGGCTGAAAAAAACATGCCGCTCAGCAGCTTCTCCAGCCAAGGCAGCAGTGTCTTGTCGGTCAGCGACTGGTCGGATAGCCGCACGAACAGGCGTGCCGGCCGGTTTTGCTGGCTGCGTTCTTCCAGCATCTTGAGGCTGCGTTCCACCACCCAACGGTCAATGCCGATCATCATGCCGGTGCGTTCGGCAAACGGAAAGAAATCCTTGTTTGGTATCTCGTTATCCTGCGCATCCCGCAGGCGCACCAATATATCCAGCGCTTCCGTGGCATCGCCGACCAGGCTGGCGATGGATTGATACACCAAGATGAAGCGGTTGGATTTCAGTGCCTCAGTCAGTACGCGCTTCCACTCCGCATCGGTGGTTTGGCCCTGGGCATCCACTTTGGGAGGCATCCAGGCGACAACTCCGCCGCCCTCATGCGCGCTGGCCTTGCGACAAGCTTCCTGGGCATGGACAAGTGCTCGTTCGGCATCCCGGTGATGTTCATCCACTTGCACGTAACCGATGCTGCACATGAGACTGGTGGATTTACCTGTGGATTCGAAAATCCGTGTGGAAACCATTGCGTGGAACTTTTCGGCCCAATCGGCAATCTCCTTTGGCTTGTGTCTCGACATGAGTATCGCGAATACCGTACCACCGAAGCGTGCGACGATATCATCGCTGCTGACACTCGATCGGATAAGATCCGAAAATCCCTTGAGGATGCCATCACTGGCAATCACGCCTACCTTGTCGGAGACAAGTGAGAATCTATTTGGTCTGATGTACAGGAGGGCGCGCGCTGCCGCACCGTCTTCCTTGGCCAGCTCGTGGCGCAAGACTTCAATAAAGTGGACCCGGCTGAGCAGGCCCGTCTGCAGATCCAGATTGCGTGCCGTGGTGAGCTGCTGGACGCTA
>JBOIBD010000327.1:0-1696 GCA_050739415.1 Gammaproteobacteria bacterium
ATGATCGAAACCTGCATCCGGGCGGTGCGTGGGGGCGAGACCCTGGTGGTGTTTCCGGAGGGCACCCGCACGACCCCGGGCGAACCGCTGCGATTCAAGCGCGGCGCCGCGCAGATCGCGGTGCGCGGTGATCTTGAGATTCTGCCGGTGGTCATGCATTGTTCGCCGCCCGCCCTGCTCAAGACCACCAAGTGGTATCAGGTACCGGAGCGCGCCTGGGTGTTGCACGTAAAAGTTTTTTCGCCGCGGCCGGTGAGCGATTTCATGCCGCAGGCCTCGCCGCTGCCGGGCGTGGCGGTGCGCCGCGCCACCCGCGCGCTGCAGAGTTTCTTTCAGGAGCAGATCAAACAGTATGAGCACACTTATAGAAGAACTGAAGCAGCTGATTATCAGCGCGCTGGATCTGGAGGACGTGAGCCCAGCGGACATTGATGCGCACGCGCCGCTGTTCGGCGACGGTCTCGGACTCGATTCCATTGATGCACTGGAACTGGGCGTCGCTATCCAGAAGCGCTATCACATCACCCTGGATGCCACCTCCGCCGAGACCCGCCAGCATTTTTATTCGGTGGAGAACCTGGCTAAATTCATTTCAACGCGGCAAACAACCTGAGAGACCTGCCCATGGATGCACAAGATGTTTTTCAAACACTCAAGGATACCCTGGTCGAGCAGTTCGAACTGGATCCGGCGAAGATCACGTCCGGCGCGCGGCTGAACGAAGACCTGGACCTGGACAGCATTGACGCGGTGGATTTGATCATCAAGTTGCAGGAGCTTACCGGCCGCAAGGTGAGTCCCGAGGACTTCAAGGGCGTGCGTACCGTGGGAGACGTTCAGCACGTTATAGAGAAGCTGCTTAACGTTCCGCAATGACCGGTACCGCGGTCACCGCGCTGGTCGTTGCGGCTTTACTTGCCTATCCGCTCGCCATCTATTTTGCCGCCGGTCACGTGGCGCCGAAAATTCTCATGGCGGGCGTACTGACACTGCTGGCGCTACGTATGCTGTTCATCGCTTGGCGCAAATCCTGGCGCCCGCGAAGATGGCTGGTGCTTGCCGTCGTCCTGTTGCTTGGCGCCATTGCGGTATTGTTCACTCGTGGTTTCAACCTGGAACACGTGCGCTTGTATCCGGCGGCTATTGACGCAGTTTTCTTCCTGGTATTTTTCCTTTCCCTGTTCACGCGCAGACCGCTGGTGGAACGCTTCGCGCGTGTCGTCGCAGGCGACCTGGATCCGGTACGCATTCGTTACACACGCCGCGTCACCCAGGTGTGGAGCGGCGTGCTGCTGTTGAATACCTTGATCGCGTTGTACACGGCCTTGTTTGCTTCCATGACCGTCTGGACCTTGTATAACGGACTGTTTTCCTATCTGCTGATCGGAACGGTGTTCGTGGTGGAATCCCTGGTCCGGCGGCGCGTACATCGCGCCCATACGCAGCCATGAACATCACTGAAAACCTTAGCGTGTCATCTACCCGGTGGCGTACGTTTTCCAGCCCTGAGCATGCGGCAGTCGCGTACACCGACACCGGGGTTGTATCGGCTGGCGAGTTTCACCGGCAAGTGGCCGGCATCAGCCGGCGTCTGCTGCAGCGCCCCGAGCAGCGCTGGGCACTGGTGTGTGACGATACACTGTGGTTCGCAACAGGGTTCATGGCGCTGGCCCAGGCGCACAAGACCGTGATTCTG
>JBOIBD010000328.1:0-1685 GCA_050739415.1 Gammaproteobacteria bacterium
AGATTGACGTGGCGGTGCTGGAAGTAGGCATGGGCGGACGGCTGGATGCGGTGAATGCTGTGGATCCGGACGGTGCGCTGGTTGTGTCCATCGGTCTCGATCACCAGGAATGGCTGGGCAAGGATCGCGACAGCATCGGTTTTGAAAAAGCCGGGATTTATCGCAGCAGCAAGCCGGCTATCTGTGGCGACCGTGACTCGCCACTGCGCCTGCTGGAAACCGCGCGGCGACTGGGTGCGGATTTGCAGATTCTGGGCCGTGATTTCGACTGGCGCATGCATGGCGATACCTGGAGATGGAGTGATAAGGACAGAAAGATCAGGGAATTGCCGGCTCCATCACTACCGGGGCGTATTCAATACGACAAGAGGCTTAAGGGGTCAGTACCCTTTTCAAAGTAATAGTTCTAGACTGGACACACGAATGTACTCTGGAACAGGGAGGTTCCGATGCCGAGAAAGCCACGATTCTATTTGCCCGGTGTTGCGGCGCATGTAATACAGCGCGGCAATGACCGGCAACCGGTGTTTTTCGATGAGCGTGATTACATCCAATACCGCGCCTGGTTGCGGGAAGGGGCACAGAGATATGGATGCACGGTGCATGCCTATGTATTGATGACCAATCACGTGCACTTGCTGGTGACGCCGCAAAGCCGGGAGGCGATCAGCCGCACGATTCAGCATGTTGGCCGTTATTATGTGAGTTACATCAATCGGGAATACGGGCGTAGTGGAACATTGTGGGAAGGGCGGCATAAAGGCAGCCTGGTTTCGGTGGCGGATTATTTTCTGGCGTGCAGCCGTTATATTGAACTCAACCCGGTGCGGGCAGGCATGGTGGAAACGCCGGGCGAATACCGCTGGTCCAGCTATCAAGCCAATGGGATAGGGCAGGCGGATAATGTATTAACACCGCATGAGTTGTATCTGTCATTGGGGGTAACTCCAAAAGAACGGCAACATCGGTATCGCGAATTGTTTCGGGCCGCACTGGATACAGAACAGGTGCATCAAATCCGGGCGGCGGTGCAAACCGGCACGCCTCTGGGAAACGCGCGTTTCAAGCAACAGATTGAGCAAGCTTTGAAACGGAGGGTGGGTCATGCAAGACGCGGAAGGCCGATGCAACAGGGTAAGAACAAAGGGTACTGACCCCTTTCTCCTTGTTGACTGGCTCCGCTGGCAGGAGCACCTGCATCCGAATCCCATTGATCTGGGACTGGACAGGGTTAGGCGTGTACTCCAGGTTATGGAGCTTGAACATCCGCCGTACCGTGTCTTGACAGTGGGTGGCACCAACGGCAAGGGTTCCTGCGTAGCGTTCCTGGATGCCATATTGCGAGCGCAAGGCTACAAGGTTGGCGCCTACACTTCGCCGCATCTGTTGCGTTACAACGAGCGTGTCTGCGTCAATGACGCGGAAGCGACGGATACAGAATTGTGCGCGGCGTTCGAGCGCATAGATACAGCACGCGGTGATGTGAGTCTCACCTATTTTGAATTTGGTACGCTCGCGGCTTTCGATATTTTTCGCAATCACAAGATTGACGTAGGGCTGCTGGAAGTGGGCATGGGCGGACGGCTGGATGCTGTTAACGCCGTGAACCCGGATGGCGCACTGGTGGCGTCCATCGGCCTCGATCACCAGGAATGGCTGGGCAAGGATCGTGACAGTATTGGTTT
>JBOIBD010000329.1:0-1658 GCA_050739415.1 Gammaproteobacteria bacterium
GCATAAAGGTAACTGCTCACACCCTCCCGTGTTAGACTTGGGGCAAAGGTAGTCAAAACAAACATCACATGTCAGCAAAACTTTCCGAGGCAGTCGTAAAACAGCGACTCATTGAATGGCGTAATCTCAAACAAGCCCACATTAGAGACCGCAAGCAAATTGCGGAGCTCAAGGAGTTAGTTGGTCATCTTGAGGCAGCTAACGCGGACTTACAAGCTCGACTGGATACCCAAGCTATCCAGATCGCGGAATTACAAACCATGGCCTTTGGCAAGAAGCGCCGGCCACCGGCAGGTGGACCACCGCCAGGCGGCCCAGGCTCTAGCCCCAAGCCACCCCGCACCCCAGGCTCATACCGGCGGCCCACTCCATTGACGGTGACTGCGGTACAAGAAGTGCCAGTCAATACCTGCAACCACTGTGGCGGCGGGTTGGGGAATCTCTCCGTTCACGAACGCTACGTCGAGGACATCCCGTTGCCGGATCTTGTGGCTGACTACCAACCCAAGCTCACTACTAAGTACCTGGTCTCTCGGGGTGTTTGTGCGTCCTGCGGCAAAGTCACGAGTGGCCAGGACCTGGGCGGCGCAGTAGTGGCTCTCGGCCCCAATGTCCGACTGCTGGTCTGTCATCTCGTCAGTGTATTGGGTATGAGCTACAACCAGGTTGCACAACTACTTTCTACGCTCTACCACTTGACCCTCTCGGACGGTGAGATTGCCGGGATCCTCGCATCCCAGCACGAAAAATGGCTGCCGGCCTACCACTGGAGGCTGACATCCAAGCCTCACCAGTGGTACATGCCGACGAGACCCCTTGGCCCATCCGTAGTGAAGAGGGCCGCGGTTACTCCTGGGCACTGTGTGACGCCATCTCACCCAAAGTCTTCTTTAACCTGGCAACCAACCGGGGCGCGGTGCATGCCCGAAACTTATTCGGAGCTACCTTTACCGGGGTGCGTATCTCGGACGATTACATGCCCTACCGGGCGGACACTCTGCCCGGGCGTCAGCAACTGTGCTGGGCTCATCTCTACCGCTGCATCCGGGATGTGCGGTACAACTCAAACTTGCCTGAAGAGCAGCTGCCCTATGTCACCATCTGGTATGAGGCCTTTGCGAGTATCTACCGGGATTTGCGGCGGTACCTGGACGAACCATATGAGGAACCGGCCCGAAGACACCAAACCCAGAAGTTGTGGCACAAGGTCAGACGCCTGGCCGCCCAGAGTCCGCCCAAGCGGACTGGCCAGCCGGAGAAGCTCACCAGGCTCAAGGCCCAGCTACTGCGGGCGGGCCAGGACAGGCTCTTTACCTGCCTGCCCGACGACACGCCCTGCGACAATAACCGGGCGGAACGGGACCTGAGGTCCCTCGTACTAAAGCGCAAACGCTCGTTTGGCTCACAAACTCCAAAAGGTGCCACGGCTCTCAGCACTATCCTGTCTTTGTGCACCACCACCTGGCGAACGGAACCTGAGCAATACTTCAAGACTCTAGCCGCCCTGTAGGGTGTGAGCAGTTACCGCCCCACCCGGATTTAGCTCCGAAGTGCATTACTTCCCGTCTCTAAACACCTCGTCCGGCGTACGGTACTGGTGACGTTTCCTGGGCCTAGCATTAAGCAGCTTGGTGGCCCTGTCAACTTCACGCTGGGTG
>JBOIBD010000330.1:0-1655 GCA_050739415.1 Gammaproteobacteria bacterium
GTCCAAGCCAGAGAAGGCCAGGCGACGCGGCGAATTGCGACGCAGCACGTTCAATTGGTTCCGCAGCACCAGGATTTCAGCTTGCAGCGATGCGCGTGAGCGGAATAGCCCAGCCAAAGCGCACCAGATCAGCTTGCACAGATCGCCCATCGCCCGCGAGCATCAACCAATTACCACGCTTGACTAGCCGGATTAAGTTTCCGGTAGGGACAGGTGGTGCTTCATGACCCGGCCGCGCCGTCGTCTCGCATTGTGCCTGACGATATTGCCAAATGGCCGGCTTTTACTCCGCCACGCTGGCCTGGAATCTCTGCGCCGTTGACAATCGATCCTAGCCGATACGTGACTGACGCCTTTGTGGAGAGCAAGTGACAATTGCAAAGCGCAAGGGTGTGATGCTTCGCAGCCAGGGTGCTCAAGTGCTGTTCGGCTTGGCAAGAGTGCGAGGATGATTGCTTGTCTGTGTCCCAATGGTCTTAACCGATATGACGGCCCGCAAGCGCCGCGCCGACTGCTGGTTGCTACCGCTAGCGGCATCAATGTGCTGGAGCGTGATGCAATCGACCAACCTTGGCGCGTCGCCGGGATCATGCTGCCGGGCGTACACGCCACAACGCTTGCGATGATTCCAGGCAGGACCAATCTGTTGGCCGGCACGCATGGCGACGGCATATTTTTTAGCGCTGACGACGGTAAGCACTGGGAGCCGCGCAATGAGGGCATGACCTCAAAGGATGTCTATTCGATCGTAGCGATCGAGCAAGATGGCGGGATAACACTCTATGCTGGAACGCAGCCGGCATCGCTGTTCCGGAGCCGCGACCTCGGCCAGAGCTGGTTTGAATTGCCGGCATTGCGCGAGGTCCCGAGCGCAAAATATTGGACGTTTCCAGCGCCGCCGCACTTGGCCCATACTAAGATGATGGTATTCGATCCGCGCGATCCGAATGTATTCTATGTCGCGATCGAGCAGGGTGCGCTGCTGGTTACACGGGATGGCGGAAATTCGTGGTGCGAACTCAACAGCTACTCCCGCCCCGATGACAAGTTCCGCTGCGACGTTCATCAGTTGCTGTTGCTTCCATCTTCACCGGAGACGATATTCATGTCCACAGGGGTTGGTCTCTACAAGAGCCTAGACGCCGGTGAAAATTGGGAGCGTCTGACAGGTGCGGACTTCCGCCTTGCCTACCCAGATCACCTTGCACTTTCACCGGATGAAAGCTCCCTGTTCATGGCTGGCGCGAGACATGAACCGGGGGAGTGGCGGCGCACACACCTCGCCGAGACCGGCGTGGTGTGCAGCCGAGACGGCGGGCATAACTGGACCGAATGCCGCCGGCTCAATATAGCGCCAGGTGCCAATCTAGAAGCTATGGCGATCGCATCGTATCCAGGAGGCTACACTTTATTTGTCGGAGATACCGAAGGCATGGTGTATGCGAGCGATGATGGTGGGGACAATTGGGTCTTCATCGCTGACGTGCTCGCATCGGTTTCGAAAGGCGATCACGCGAAGGCCTTGCGCGGTACGACTAGACATTATGCCACGCCTGCAGAGCTATGGGCAAAAGTTGGTGACGGCATGAAGGGGTAAGGCGGCGTATCGTGGGGGTGCTTGACGCCTCCACTTCTCCACTGAAGGAGTGATACGC
>JBOIBD010000331.1:0-1638 GCA_050739415.1 Gammaproteobacteria bacterium
CCAGAGGGCGAACGCAAACGCTAGACACGCGAGTACGATGTTGCGTACCGGTGCACGCAACGAGCGACTTTGTGCACGGCTCAGCACGATTTCCGCCATGGCGCAGAACATGTAGGGCACCAGCACGAAGAACGTGTCGAGCAGCAAGATGATATTGAACATGCCCACGAGACCGTGGCTGTAGTTCATCAGAATCAGCAGCGTACCCAGCACGCTCGAAACCACCAAACCGATAGCCGGTGTACCGCGGCGGGATTCGCGCGCGAAGAATCTCGGGAACAAGTTGTCGTTGGCGACCGCCTGCGGAAATTGTCCCTGCATCAGGATCCAGCCGTTGAGCGCGCCGAAGCACGAGATCAGCGCAGTGGCGGCGATGAGATAGCCGCCCCACGAGCCCCACAACAGTTGCGCGGCGACCGCGAAGGGCGCCGTGGATTTCGCAAGTGTGTCGCTGGGGATCAATCCCATGACAACGGTGGTGCAGGCGATATAGAAGGCTGCGGCGATAATAGTGCCGAGCAAGGTGGCGCGTGGGATGGTCTTTTCGGGGTTTTTCACATGTGCAGCGGGAATGGTGGCGCATTCGAGCCCCAGGAACGCGAACATGGTGAACGCCGCGGTGGTGTTGATGGCAGAGATCGCCGAGCCAGTAACGTGACCAGACTCGAGCAGTTTCGGATCAAAGTAAAAGAAGCCAAAAATCGCCAGCACCAGCAAGGGCGCCAATTTTAGGATCACCGTGATCAATTGCACCTTGCCCGCGGTGTGTACTCCCCAGATATTCACCCCGGTGAGTATCCACAGTACGACGATGGCGGCCAGCCCGCCGTAAATAGGCTCTGAGGTCAGCACCGGGAAGAACGCGGTCATGTAGCTGGCGAAGGCCACTGCGATGGCCGCGTTGGCCGCGAGGATGCTGATCCAGTAAATCCAGGCGACCAGGAATCCGGCAAAATCGCCGAAAGCTTCGCGCGGGTAAGCATACGGCCCGCCGGCTTTCGACAGCCGTCGCGACAGGCTGCTGAACACCCAGGCGAGCAGCAAAGCTCCGACGGTGCTGAAGCCCCAACCCCACAGGCTGTATATGCCATAAATGGCCAGCGAAGCCGGCAGCAGGAACACACCCGAACCCACCATGTTGCCGATTACAATGGAGGTCGTGGTGGCGAGACCGAGACTGCGCTGGTGTGGCATGGTTGTTTCCGGGTGTTGCGGCTGGCGAGGATTGTAGCGGAATGTGCATTGCGGTTATGCGGCTGCGATGCAAGATAATTGGCAACTAAATAGATGATGCGACGATTTATTTCCTGCTTTTTTGGGGGTACGCTCCTGCTGGCAGCACCGCTGGCCCGCGCTGATCTGGGTCTTACTGGCGTTATCGTCCTACCCGACATGCGCGGCCAACCTGGTCGTATGGCGCTCGATGCAACTCATCATCGTCTATTTGTGGCTGTTACCGGGAGCGACGCGCTGCTGGTGCTGGACCTCGATACCGGTACGGTAAGTGGCACGATTACGGCCCTGGATCAGCCGCGGGGCGCGGTCTATATCCCGCACGACAATGTCCTGGCAGTGAACGACCGTGGCAGTGGCAATCTCGATCTTTATGCTGCAAACAGCCTGGCACACATCAGCAGT
>JBOIBD010000332.1:0-1627 GCA_050739415.1 Gammaproteobacteria bacterium
AAAGAACTGCTGGACGCGTCCATCGACTTCCTGTATGGGCACTTGCGGCTCCCAGCGCAGTCCGCCGTCCAGCGTCAGGCGGCGGCTGGCATGCCATGCGTCCTGGATAAAAATGCCTTGAGCGTTCTGGTGTTGGTCTGACCAGTTGCCGGAATCCTGCGCGTAGGAATAGAGATTTCCCGTAATGAAGTTGGCCAGCGCGTTATCGGTATAATCGCTGGCATCGAATGCCAGGCTCCCGTTCTCCAGGTTCGTATTGCGGACGATGCTCTGATCGTGTTCCCAATCGCCGCCAAAAGTGATGGTGTGGTTGCCGTGCACCCAGTTCGCGTCATCGCGAATGTCCGCGCTGTTGCGGTAAAACGCGCCGTTCGTAAATAGGCCAACACCAAAGTATCCGGGCACGCTGAGCGTGCGGAGCCCACCCTCCGATTTCGGAAGCTGAGGGACATTCGCTCCGAGGGTACCGAGCTGGGGCACGTTGCCTCCCTCGCTTCGATCCGACGCGGTGCGGAGATAGCTCAGGTAAGTGGTGTTCACAAACGTGGCGCTTTTCGCCCATGCATAGCTGATCATGTAATTTTGGGATTGTACGGTCGATCCGTCGCCGGAATAATTGTTCTGGAGTGTTAGAACGTCGGTCCCATCATAGGATGGGAGCGATGTGAAGCGATCGATGTAGGCGCGGCCGGTGAGGTGATCCTGCCCCCGGACGGTTTGGTCGAACCGGATATCGAATTCATCAAGCCTCTGCCCTTCAAGCGGCGTAAAAAATACAGTGCCGTTGGGGGATTCGCTCGAGACTGGCAGGTATTTACTAAGATTTACAGCCACCGTATTTACAGGGGTATTGGGGTCCGCGGTCAGGAGATTGCCCGGGATCGGCGCGCCCGTGACCGGGTCCGTCAACTGAACTGCCGAGCCCAGCGGGTTTGTCGGGCCCGTAGTCAGGTAGTTGGAAAAGTCGCCGTTGAGATTGGCCGGGGTGGGGACCACCGCACTCTGGCCGCCCAGCGTGTCGGAGATGGTGGTGCGTTGATACCCAAAGAAGATGAAGCTCTTATTCTTTTTGATCGGTCCGCCGATGGTGCCGCCAAATTGGTTCTGTTTCAGAGGATCAGTCTTTTGTTCGAACGAGTTGCGCGCGTTGAAAACGTCGTTGCGCAAGTACTCAAAGGCGTCGCCATGCCACTGGTTCGTGCCGGATTTTGACACCACGTTGACCACTGCCCCGGCGTTTTCACCGTATTGGGCGCTAAAATCGTTGGTCTGCACGCTGAATTCCTGAACTGCGTCCGGAAATGGAAACGGGTCGTTGGTGTTACTCAAAAGATCCTGGTTGTCTGCGCCGTCCAGGTTAAATGCGATCTGGTCGGTGCGCGTCCCGTTCACCGAAATGGATGTCGTATCAGGAAGTTGCTTGGTCGTCCCCTGCTCCGATCCGTGGCTGTTGGCGTTGGTTGTGCCGGGAACCAGCAGCACCAGGCTCGCCGCGTTTCGGGTAGGCAAGGGCAAGTCATTTACCTCCGAACCGTTCACTACCTGGCTTAAGACAGGCGTGACGGTGTTGACCATGGCGGTCGCTGCCTGCACCGTAACGTGCTGTGAGGCGATGCCCACTTGCATC
>JBOIBD010000333.1:0-1598 GCA_050739415.1 Gammaproteobacteria bacterium
CTGCATGTCCACACGCTTTGCCGCCGTTGCACTGATTGGAATACTCACCGCTTTCAACCCAGCCTTCGCTGATACTCCCACCGCCGAGCTGGTAATAAAGAACCGGGTATTCACCACCCAGGAAATTCAGGTGCCGGCTGACACCAAAATCAAACTGGTGGTACACAACCAGGACAGCATTCCAGCGGAGTTTGAGAGCTATGACCTGTCCCGGGAGGTGGTGGTGCCGGGGCACAGTTCCATAACCGTGTACATCGGCCCGCTTTCGCCGGGTCGCTATAACTTCTTCAACGATTTCAATCGTGCTGCCCAAGGTTGGGTGGTGGTCGCCGCACCGGCCAAACCTGACGAGAAATAATATGCTCGCCACCGCAGTGATTGTTTTTCGTGAGGTTCTGGAGGCGGCATTGGTAATTGCAGTGGTCCTCGGTGCAAGCCGAGGAATTGCAAAACGCGGCTGGTGGGTACTCGCGGGAATTATTCTTGGCGCACTAGGCGCGGGCATCGTCGCAGTATTTGCAGGGGCAATTGCCGAAACCTTTTCTGGCAGCGGTCAAGCCATTCTGGACGCCGTGATTCTGTTGCTAGCAGTCCTGATGCTCGGCTGGCACAACATCTGGATGAGCGGCCACGGCCGTAAGCTCGCGGGTGAAATCAAGAAAATCGGGGCAGAAGTACAAGCGGGCAATAAAACCTTGGCAGCGTTGCTGGTGATTTGTTTCACTGCCGTTATGCGCGAAGGCTCGGAAGTCGTCCTGTTTCTTTTTGCCATCGTCGCGAGTGGCGGGCACGAATATGGCATGGTGATTGGTGGATTCGCAGGCCTTGCAGCCGGCATCGCGGTTGGCACTCTGCTTTATCGCAGCCTCTTGTTTATCCCCATCCGCTATTTCTTTACGGTGACTGGCTGGTTGATCCTGCTATTAACCGCCGGACTCGCCGCACAGGCCGCCGGTTTCCTAAATCAAGCCGGGCTGTTGCCCGCGCTAGGCACAAGTTTGTGGAATACCTCCGGCATCCTCAGCCAGCAAAGTATGTTTGGTGAATTGATGCATATTCTGGTCGGCTACATCGCGCGACCTTCCGGCATCGAGCTGGTGTTTTATTTCAGCACACTTATCACAATCTTCGTGCTCATGCAGATCGTGAAACGCAAGCACCACGCGCCGCAGACAGCCAGACCGCGAGTACCGATTCCAACGAAAACCAGTCCAACGAATCCTTGAAACCACGTACTGCGACTGAAATACGAATTCCTCTGATTCATCCTGACACAAACGCCGTCAGCTATTCATGATTGAAATAGTCATATTCCTATGCATATCTCGCTAAAATTCCAACGATTGATATTGGCGACCTGTCTCGTAAGCGCGCTTGGACTGGGGTTCGCATCGCCAGCGGCACACGCCGACAGTGAACTAGGCGAATACATAAACGACTATGTCGTGTATTCCCCCTACGTAGTGCAGGGACAGAGCGAGATCGAAATTCGTGCCGCCAGATATAGCGACAGCAGTCTGGTACTGGATGGTCTCAATGGTCAGGTTATATCTGTCGCCCACAGCTTCACGGACTGGTGGAAGACCGAGCTGTACCTG
>JBOIBD010000334.1:0-1598 GCA_050739415.1 Gammaproteobacteria bacterium
CTTCTTCAGGGGCCACAAGCGTTCCCACGAATCAGAAAATAAACGCAACCTTCAGCAAGACAATGGACCCGGCAACGATCACTGCATCGGGGACATTTACAGTGGCGGCGGCAGGCGGCGCTACCGTACCGGGTACCGTCAGCTACGCGGGTTCGATAGCGACCTTTACCCCCACTGCGAATCTGGCGTCCAACACCCAATTCACAGCCACGATTACAAATGCCGCCAAAGATTTAAGCGGCAACGCATTGGTATCCGGCGCCGTGCCCAATCCATGGAGCTTTACGACAGGCGCAGGCCCGGATAGCGCATCGCCTACGATCACTCTCACCAATCCAGCGAATGCACAGGTCAACGTTCTGCTCAACGCTGCGGTGAGCGCAACCTTCAGCAAAGCGATGGATGCCGCCACCATCACCGCTCCAGGCACATTTACTCTGGCGGTGTCTGGGGTTGGCGGCGCCGCCGTCGCCGGAAACGTCACCTACGATTCGGTGAATAATATTGCAACGTTCACACCGGCGGCAAACCTCACAGCCAGCACGCAATATACGGCTACGATTACGAATGCGGCAAAAGACCTGACCGGCAACGCCCTCGCAGCGGGAACGCAACCGAATCCATGGACCTTTACCACCGGCGTTTCCACCGGCCCAACGGGGCCTAATCTCGGAGCAGCTTCGACTTTCGGATCTTTTGGAGGCGGCAGTGGAATAACCAACCAGGGAATCAACACTGTAATTAATGGAGATATTGGGACCACCGGCGCTTCCACCTTGGTGACTGGGTTCCACGATGCGGGGCCGGGATGCATTTATACGGAAACGGGCAGCAATGTGGGAACCGTCAACGGAAATATATATACGGCTCCGCCGCCTCCCACCGTTGGGTGCCCTTCGGAAGGCACTGCCGCCACATTCGCGATCGCGACCCAAGCCGCCAGCGACGCGCTTGCCGCATTTAACGATCTTTCGCCCGCCTCACGGCCCGGCGGTACGGATCCAGGCGCAGGCCAGCTCGGCGGACTGGTTCTCCCCCCCGGCACATATGAAGCGTCAGGCGGCTCGTTCTTGATCACGGGATCGGATTTGACGCTGGATGGCCAAGGCGATGCGAACTCCATCTGGGTGTTCCAAATGGCGAGCACTCTTACTGTAGGCGCTCCTGGAGCACCTCGCAGCATCATCCTGATTAACGGGGCACAGGCCAAGAACGTGTATTGGCAGGTAGGCAGCGCGGCAACGATCAATGCGGCAGGCGGCGGCACGATGGTGGGCACCATCATCGCGTCCGCAGGAGTCACATTTTCCACCGCCGGCAATGCGGCAATAACGACGCTCAATGGCAGAGCGTTGGGACTCAATGCGTCGGTGACCATGGTGAACACTGTGATCAACGTCCCCGCTCCATAAAAGTGATTTAAGAAGGACGCACAAACCGGCTTGATGGATGCGAAGCGAATATCTTTGCCCGCGTCGCAGTAGTTAGGCACGATTCAGGAGGCGACCATGAGATTAGCAGTGCAATTTATCGCCACAACTGTGATTGCTTTTGTAATGGTGCCTGCACTGTATGCGGACGGTACAGCCAAGCCGAAG
>JBOIBD010000335.1:0-1586 GCA_050739415.1 Gammaproteobacteria bacterium
TAAGGTAGAAAAAGGTGAGATACGGCAGCCACAGATAGGGTGTCCAGCCGAACTGCGAGTTGCCGGGCAGCAGCCGATGGTGAAGCCAGAGAAACGGCCTCACCACTGGCTGCCAGAATGTCTTGACGCTGGTATTCATGCGCTCAGTGTAGCTTTACCTGATCCAGATCAAACTGGAATTTTCCGGGGTTGGCGGCGCTGAAAGCGAGGTAGTACACATGTTTCCAGTCCGCATTGGGAAAGCTGGTCGCCAGGTGAATATGGTATTCCTTCCATTGGTTGGTGGTGACGAACGAGGCGTACAGCGGGATACCATTCGGCGAGCCCGAGGCCAGCATGAGGTTGTAGCTCGCTGGCGTGCCGCGTGCCCAGAAACTCAGTTCCTTCTTGGCGGACAGGTCAGCGGGCTGCATAGGCTCATGGCCGGGGAACCAGATGGCACCGGCCCAGGGGCCGTAGGGAAAGCCCGCTTTGATTTCACCGTTTACTTGCAAGGCACCGTGTGTTCCGTTTGCACCGGGATGAATCAGGGCAATGCTCGCGACGGAATGACCGCCTGCGCGTTGATCGGTGCTTACCGACCAGCCCCAGCCGAACTCGTGGCCGCGATTGATGACGAGTGTGCCGTATTGCTTGTTTTGCGTCGCTTTGCCTTCGAAGTCACCGATCATGACCGTGCCCGCGGGAGCGACGGTTTCATCCGTCTTGTGCGTTTGACTGGATGGCGCGGCGGATACGGCGCCGACGAACAGGTACATTGCAACGGCCGTCAGGCCGGCGAACAGGGATTTGTTGATGGCGTGTGACATGGTGTTCTCCTCGCTGGTTGGATGTGGATCAAGATCATTCAAGTGACTGGTGCAGGAACGCCAGCACTTTGTCCCAGGCATTCCGGTCGGCGAAGGCGTAGGCAATGGGATTGCCACCGAAAGCAAAGCTGCCGCCGGGTACGGCCACGACGCTGGCGTTAGTGGGGTGGTAAGGCGCTTGGATGTCATGACCGGCGCCGGCGTAGCACAGGGATTCATCCGCATAGGCATGATGATGCGCAGCGAGCCGTTGCACGATTTGGCGCGCCATGAGCGGGGAGGGCCAGATCTGATCGTCGCTGGCGGAGACAAGCAGCAGCGGCGCGGCAATTTTTTCCACCGGAATCACGGCTTTCTCCACCGCGGCAGTGTCTTTCAATCCGGCCTGATAGGAGCCGAGGAAAGCCAGTGGCTTGCCAGAGGTGAACATAGCTGAGTTCATGATCGGATTGACCCAGGGTACGGGCTTGCCATAAAGCGTCCAGGATGAACTGATGGAGCCGGGCCCGTATTCGATGCCGGACCACACCACCGAACTCGGCATGAATCCGATCACCGCCTGGAAATCTTTCGGGAAAGTCGCAGCGGTAATCAGTGCGGCTTCCGCGCCCTTGGACCAGCCGATGATGGCGACGTGATGCGGGTCCACACCGGGCTGTTGCTTGATCCAGTCGGCCGCCTTGGCGAAGTATTCCAGCGGAATGTTCATCAACATCCTGGGTAAACTTCTGAGCTGCGGATCAAAGGCCTGGAATCCCTGGAAATAGGCGAGTGCCA
>JBOIBD010000336.1:0-1583 GCA_050739415.1 Gammaproteobacteria bacterium
GGAAAACAAGGTGGATGAAACTACTACGCTGCTGCAAGCCGGGAGCGCTCATCTGGAGGTGGCGTATCCAGACGAGAGTCTGCATACCGCCGCCGAGAAAATGCTGCGCCGCAATGTTGGCCGCCTACCGGTAGTGGACGCGAAGAATCCCGACAAGCTGGTCGGTTATCTTGGGCGCACGCCGATTCTCAACGCACGCCAGCGACGTTTGACGGAAGAATCTGAAATCGAAGACGGCTGGCTGGATCGCACTTTACGCAAGCAGCAAAAGCCGCAGTCGGAGCGCTGACTGGCCGTGATTTGTGGGAGCGGTCATACAGAAGGCGAACCTCATTTACAAAAATCGCGACGGTGACGTTCGCTCTCACAGAAATATCACGGCTGCAACTGCCCTCTACTTCAATGGTGCGATGACCTGATCCAGATAATCCGGCTGCGATTTCACCCGTTCCAGGTGCGGGTACTGAAGTCCCCCGTAATAATCCACGGCATAGGTCTTGTAGTACGTCAGGTCCTTCACCAGCAACTGGATCGGTGTCGTTGAGCCCTTCGCTTCACGGATCGCTTCCCGAAAAACCTCTGGTGTAAACGCCTGGCCATTCACCGCGATGATCTTCATGCCCGGCGCCAGACCTGCCTTGAAAGCCGGACCATTCCACAGCACATCCTTAATCGAACCTGCGTCTTTATCATCGGTGCTCACCAACAGGCCGATGGAGAACATCGCATACAGTTGTTTGCGTACCTTCTCGCTGGCTTTCACATAACTGGAAGGTTGATCGGTGTACACAAGCTGATAACCACCGCGGGTAATGCCAGCGAGCGGTGCGTGGTATTGCCGGGTGTCGAGAATATTTCTCAGGAATTTCGTCCAATCGTAAGGCTGCACTTTGTTGAGGGCGGCCACGATGTCGTCAAAATCGTAGGTAACGGTGACATAGCTGCCGTTGTTGATACCGAAGAATTCCCGCGCGAAATCGTTGAGGGTATGGCGGCCGTGGCTCAGTTCACGGATCTTGGTATCCACATCCAGCCACAGCAATTCACCCTCGGCATAAAAATCAGTACGGCGACGCCAGTTCGCCCAGTCTCCTGGCGTGTAATACAGGACTGAGGCTTCGTCGGCGGTGTCCTGCAAGGGCCGCCAGCTGCGGCCCGGCGTGTGATCCATGTTGGCAGCGGTCAGTGCCAGTGCTTCACGGTATTGATCCTTGCTCCACAGTCCGCTGCGCGCCGTCAGCACATCACCGTAATATTGGGTCAGCCCTTCATACACCCACAACAGATCGTCCTTCTCCGGCATTGAATTGAAATCGGGCGTCCACAAATCGGCGGGGCGGCGAAATTTGCCGTTCCAGGAATGGGTGTACTCATGCGGCAGCAACCCTGAACCCACCAAGGTGGTGTCAGGATTGGTGAAGTAGTTCGCCCAAGTTCGGTCATCGCTGGACTGATGATGTTCTAGGGAAACTCTGATTAATTCACGCTGTCATAGCCTACATCACTTAATGTTTTGGAGAGATGACAATGCGCGAGCAGCAAGCCACGTTTGCACAATCAGGATTTGAACAATACCGCAAACG
>JBOIBD010000337.1:0-1572 GCA_050739415.1 Gammaproteobacteria bacterium
CGCGCTTCGGAGCCGGCAAAGCACGAAGTGAAGCAGAAACTCGGCGCGCTCATCGGGATCTAATGAACACGACCACGGAGGGCGGATTAGCCGAAGGCGTAATCCGCCGCCCAGGTGTTCGAATGACGAAACAGATATTCGGCCTTGCCGCGCAGACGCAATCAACATTCAGGCAGAGGTGTAACATTGGCAGGAAATGGCAGATTACGCTGCGCCTAAAGTCCATAGAGCCGGAGTGGATTTACGATAGCATCCGGAGCAGCTAAAGGCTTCAGCGAGTGGAGATAGTGGAGTGAACCTTCAGTCAATATTACACGTTAAGAACTGATGGATGAAAAGCCATACGAACCGCCATCGTTCACTGCGCATTTAAATGTTGCGGTGCCGGGAGCGCTGTATCACTACACCGGGCAAGCCGGACTGCTGGGCATCGTGCACGGTGGAGAATTGTGGGCGACGAAGATTCAGTACATGAACGACGCAACCGAATTCGGTCTTGCGCTAAACCTAGCACGTCAGCATCTTAAGAACATTATCGAGTTTTCAAGGCATCCCGGAGAAAAGGCCGCTGGGGTAAGATTAGAGGAATCCTTGCACGGCATTGAAGACATAAATATCTTTGCGGCCTGCTTTTGTGAAAAGGGAGACTCACTGAGCCAGTGGCGCGGATATGCGGGCGGCAATCATGGTTACGCGATCGGTTTTGATCCGGATGCCCTAATGCAGATTGCTGACCGTGTGAGCTTTGTACTTGGACCCTGCATCTACGATGTCGCGGTTCAGAAGAGAATCGTTGAGGAGATAGTTGGACATTGCCTCCTAAGCGAACTCAATTTGACCGCAACAAAACGCTGGGGTTTTCATGGGCCACTGGCAGACATTCTTTTTCGATACGGGGTATTCTTCAAAGATGGTTCATTTGCGGATGAAAATGAATGGCGCCTGGTCTCAGCAACAGTGGCGTATGATGACGATCGCGTTCGGTTTCGGAGCGGCAAGTCCATGGTCACACCCTTTTTATGCACTGCCACTTGCGCAAGAGGACGGACTGCCGATTATGCATGTCGTTGTAGGGCCATGCCCTCATATGGATTTGTCGAAATCAGCGGTTACAGCGCCGCTCATGAGCCATGGAAAGAAAGAACTATTGCTAGGCCAGCAGATAGCTTTTGCATCGGCCACTCCATTTCGGGATTGGTGAGCGGCCTCAATGCCGGTAGCAAACGGAACCGACGTGACTTGGTGGGCTATCGTAAGCGCCTTCGGCGGCACCGTAATAGGTTCGATTTTTGGTGGTGGGATCAGCTGGTTCTTACAAAAGAAATCGCTCGCCGCAGCCAAGGCCCTTCATGACGCCGATCGACGCGACATTCGGAAGTCGCTTGGATATGCGCTTCTCTTTAAAGTGATCAGGCTAAGCGCGTAGGATGGGTTGAGCGGCAGCGAAACCCATCATCTTTCGCCGAAATCTCGTTCATGGCCCATCATCGCCGTGCCACCCCAATCCGGCGGATAGATGCCGAGCTTGACCATGCGGTGGAAGGAGGAATGCGGCCAATCTATTACCCGCCT
>JBOIBD010000338.1:0-1561 GCA_050739415.1 Gammaproteobacteria bacterium
GGGTGAAGCTGTACGTATCATCAAGCACAACATCATTGGTGGTGAACGTTTCGGTGCAGCGGTCCTGACAGACACCGGTGCCAAAGGGGTTGATGGGCAGATTTAAATTTGTCCAGCGTGAGTAACGGCCGAAAATGTGCTGCTTGTCGCTCACGTTCTGATCGACCCGTCCTACATACTCGTCATTATCGCCACCGACGCTCATGTCAGTTACGAAATTGTTGATGTTCGTATATTTCTCGCCCGCCGTGTTAGGCTGCGCCCACAGGTTCTCCAGCCTGAGTGAGGTGGGGTTGAGCATCGCGGTCGGAATAGCGTTTCCCGGAAATTGCGTTCGGGTGTAGACCGGCTGGCCGTTTGACCCTACCGCACAGGGTGCGTTGCCCAATTCACCGCAGACAGAGAGTGGATTGTAGATAGGAACTTGCGCGCCAGTCGCATCGAGCAGACCGGAGAAGTCGCCCTTCTGCTCTGCGGGGGTGGGAACGGTGTCCACAAAGGTCTGGCCCTGCCGCAGGCGAAATCCCTCGTAGCTGAAGAACCAGAACGTCTTGTTGCGACCGTCATAGACGCCAGGAAGATAAAGCGGGCCGCCAGCGTTCGCCCCAAACTGGTTCTGCGTGAAAGCCCCGACGGGAATCCCAGCCTGATTGCTGAAGAAATCGTTGGAGTTTAGCACTTTGTTGCGTACGTAGTCGTAACCTTCACCGTGGATCTGGTTGGTGCCGGATTTAGTGGTTAAATTCATGACTCCACCCGCAAACCGCCCCCACTCCGGTCCCAAATTATCAGTTTGAACCTTGAATTCCTGAATCGAGTCTTGCGTAGGCACGAACGCGGGAAGGTTTAGATAGCCATTGTTCATCGGCACGCCGTCCAGGTAGATGGCGCTCTCATTTCCGAATGCTCCATTGATCTGATAGTTGTTAAATGCAAATGGATTGGCGCCGGTGGGCGTTCCTTGGGATTGGCCCTGGGGTATTACCGAAGGCACCAGCGACATCAGGTTGAACACATTACGGCCATTGAGGGGCATTTCACTTACTGAGCGCCCGGCAATCACCTGACCGAGCGATGCGCTCTGCGGTTGGAGTAACGGCGTCGCCGCGGTCACCTGGACGCTCTGGGTGACCGAGCCGAGTTGCATGGTGACGTTGATTCTGTAACTCTGCTGCGTCTGTACGACAATGGGCGAGCGGCTGAAGCGTTTGAATCCACCTTTCTCAGCAGCGACGCTATAGTTTCCAGGCTGCACGTTCACGAACTCGTAGATGCCATCCGCGTTGGTGGTGGTCGACGTCTTGCCATTGGTGCCCAGATTCGTAAGCGTCATCTGGACGCCAGGAACGACGCCCCCGCTGGGATCCGTTACCGTACCGACAACCGAGCCGAACGTTGTCTGGCCCAGCGCCACCGAGCATGCCAGCAGGCTGATTGCCAAGCAAAACCAAAACCATTTAAGTAGACTCATGTGAGGGGCCTCCCGTATGCTTTTTAATTATCCGATTAATAGAAACTATTCACCATCGTAGTAGGGAAAGTCAATCACAAAATATAATTG
>JBOIBD010000339.1:0-1552 GCA_050739415.1 Gammaproteobacteria bacterium
AGACAGTTCCGCATCCGTTCTCGCAAGAAGGCATTGACCCACGGCAAACGCACTTCAAATGGGTGGGAAACCAAGGAGTTGTGCCAAATACCCAATGTTCCTCGCCGCTCGCTTGCGTTTGACTTTCAGCGACCCTTTGCGGGCATCACCGCGTAACAGCGATAAGGCTAACCGATTCAGCAACGCCACGTTCGCGGCCAGCGTGCGATCGTACAAGCGTCGGGCATCCTCCCGAAACACCACATCCAACACCCAATGCAAGCCGTTCTCAATGCTCCAGTGCCCGCGAATGGCTGCCCCGATCCGTCGAGCATTGGGCCGTAGACTGCTGATAAAATAACTCACCTCCGTGGTCGTCACTCCCGTGGCCTGGCACGTCACCACACGAGTCACCATCACCAGGGTCAGTAAGCCCAGCCAGGCAGCCAACAACGACGCCGACAAATACTTGCCCGCCGACAACACCTGCACGCAACGGTACTCCTGGCGACCGTGCCCCTTGTCTTGCGTCGTGTACTTGCGGTGCCTTGAGGTCGGGCAGACGGTGGAGGAGGCAAACGCTGCCTTGATCTCGGCGTACAAAGTGGGCTGATTTTCTTTGGCCGCCAACAGGTAGTCCCCCTTTTGCGCCACGATGATCTGAGCAATCTCTTTCTGGCAACCCATGGCATCCGTGGTGACGATTTTTTGCCGCAAGTCCAGTAGCTCCAACAACTGCGGCATGGCCGTGATTTCATTGGATTTGGCATCCACGGCCACCTGCCCCAGCGTGAGACCGCTCTGCCCCGCCCAAGCACTGACAACGTGCAAGGCTCCCAAGCCGGACGAGTTCCGGCGGCTATGACGCATCGTCTTGCCGTCGACATGTACCCAGTCGCCGGGTTGTCCGCGACGTTCCAGCAACCACGGCAGCAGCGTGGCCTGGAGCGTGGCGTCCGTGATGATCGTGAAGGTGCGGCTGAAGGTGTCATGGGAAGGAATGCCGTTGGGCAACTCAAGGAAAGTGCCAAAGAACTCAGCGTTATCGCTGGCCCAGTCGGCGATCTCCACAAAGTCATCACAGCCGGCCAGCGTGCCGCAGAAACCCAGCACGAGAATGTCTTCCAGTCGGTGTTTGAGATTGCGGCATTGGCGACGGGGATCGGCAATAGTCTTGAGCCTTTCCACCAAGTCGCACGTCTGGGTGACCATAGGAATTCCTTCCGTCCACTTGGGAGCAACCTTGTGTGCCTTGTCGCCCTAACTCCTTCACTATATGGATATTGAAGTGCGTTTGCCGTGAGGAGGGGTTGAGTCTGGAAGCGCACACCCTCGATCATCCGTGTCCGTTCTTCAAGGGCGGCGACTTCGCCAAGGCGCGAGCCACCTACGAACGCTGCGTCGATCTGATGAACGAAGTCCCCAACAGCCGGCCCGTCGCCTTTCGCATGCCGTGCTGCGATTCGCTCAATACACCCAGCCCGCGCTTCTACGCCGAGATGTTCAACCGCACGACGGCCAAGGGGCATTTTCTCAGCATCGATTCCTCGGTGTTCAACCTCCTCACGTCGAA
>JBOIBD010000340.1:0-1551 GCA_050739415.1 Gammaproteobacteria bacterium
CGCCGCGTGCGTTTGCGGTATTGTTCAAATCCTGTTTGTGCGAACGTCGCTTGCTGCTCACCCATCGTCATCTCCCCGCAAAGATTATTGATGTAGGCTATGACAACGCGAATTAATCAGAGTTTCCCTAACTTGTATCATGAAGAATACGTTTAACGAATGGACTCCGATTCTTAAGGCACAGCCGCCTAATCTCCTGACGGTTACTGTAAACAGTGCCCAACTACGCGGTCTGCTTCACAAAATTCCTGATCCAAACAGTGTCGCCGAGATTATGCATTTCGGCACACTCATAATTCACGGACAGACAGACATTTATAAAACCCTGCAAGCCATCAAACTGGCGCTGCATCAGGCGCGTTCGGATGATCCGAAACTGGCGAGTGTGGCGGTCTGCCGTTTTCAAAATGAGCCCAACGACCAGGCTGAGCAATTACTCATCTGTGCAACCAACGCGGCCTGGTCCAAACATGCGGCTGCCTCATCGCCAGCCTATGTTGCTGCCACGGCAGCTATGCCGGTTATCGTGGCTATACAAACACAAAATACCGTGTTGAACCCTATGCTGATGAACGCGCCAGGAAATGAGCTGCAAACCATGGTGGACGGCACGGCCCTGCGCGCATTGCTGGAGAAAATCCCCTATCCCACATCGGCTTCGCCTGCCACTCCGGCACCTGCAGCCAGCACACATTCCTGACATGTTTCACAACTTTGGATGGATGATGCGCGGAGTAAACCTTAACGGTACCGGTGGTGTTTCGGAATTCATCGACAGTCATAGTCAATGCCGTCAGCGTCAAAGCTTTCGTTTGCTCGACCTGCGAAAGTTGCTAATACGTGCTCGCCGACGTAACGGGTGCAGCACTCCGCGGTGTACTTCACGGACTTCCTGATCCTAAACAGCGCCGCCAAGGTCATGCATTTCGGCGTCGCTCAACGCCACTGCTCCCCTTTGACGTTCCCGTAATACTTTTCAGCACCAGGGGATCGCTGATGGCGACATGGCGTTGCTTGGTCCTGAAAGGCGTCGCCACGCTTGCAGCCCAGGTCAGATTGCTGGATACCGGCTGGCTCAAGTGCCATGGGACCGGGGTGCGACTGAATACGGGATGCCCATCAAGAATACCCGTCTTTGGGGCTAACCTTGCCAGCGATTGGAGCGGCTCATATATATAATTCAATTATAAATTATTGCTGATACTCGGCACGGGACAGACAATCGGAGCTATAAAGTAAGGCATAGTAATCTCAGGCTTTACAGGGTTTGAATCAGCAGCACGCTGACATATGCAGTCATGGATATCACTCCGGACGTGCTCAGCGCAAAGTTTGCGTTTGGCGAGTTTTGTTCGATCCACGCGGCCGCACACGGCGTTACAGCCATGTTGCGGGCAGACTCCATGATTTCGGTGCTCTCAATGATTCACGGACAGACAGACATTTATAAAACCCTGCAAGCCATCAAACTGGCGCTGCATCAGGCGCGTTCGGATGATCCGAAACTGGCGAGTGTGGCGGTCTGCCGTTTTCAAAATGAGCCCAACGACC
>JBOIBD010000341.1:0-1545 GCA_050739415.1 Gammaproteobacteria bacterium
TGTGCGCCAGGCGCAACAGGTCGGTGATCGGAATGCCGGCGACCGTGTAGATCGTGTCGACGCTGTTGAGTTTGAGGCCGTCCACCACCAGGTGAAAGCCGTCGGTGATCGCTGCTGCTGCGTCCATAGTTATCACCCTCCCGCCACGCTGGGCTTTTTGGGATTGGCTGAAGCCATCGGTCCAGAAACCGATAGCGGATGACAAATCGTTGGCCGCAGCATCGAGAGCATCCCCGCTTGACCGGTTCGTGAGTGTGGATTCTAGCGGTTTCAGCCGGCGTGCCCTTGTTCAGCGTTATTGCGCAGGAGCAATGGACGGCAACCCCGGGGCTGCACAATTGCAAGCGGGAGTCAGCGTCCATGCCTCATCGCAACGACGCAGTACGCAAGACATGGAGACGAACCGATGCAGGTCCGCATCTACAAACCGAGCCGCTCGACGATGCAATTGGGCCTCGGCACGACGCGCTAATGGATTCTTGAATATCCGCCGGAAACGCCGCGGGTGCCCGATCCGCTGATGGGATGGACATCTGCGCAGGATACCCGGCGACAGATCCGGCTGCGCTTCGAAGCGTTGGGTCAGGCGCTAGATTTTGCCCGCAAACATGGGCTCGAAGTCGATCTTGAAGACGCACACGCACCGGGCAGAGTGGAAACCGCCTACGCGGAGAACTTTGCCTACGACCGACTGATTCCCTGGTCGCATTGACATCTTGCGGCTAGAGCGCATGACCAGGGTCCGGTCACCGAAATGCGTCTGCTAAAATTTGAGCGCCCCTGCCCATAGAGAGCAATCGCATTGCGCCAAGTTAATGCCGGGTTCCTTCGGCGATGTTAGGGATACGACAAATCGTTGTGAGACTGATAACTATGGGGTTCGTTGCAAGAAGCATCTTTGAACCGCGATTCCGCGGTTGTCTACCGAGCGACTACGGCACAGCACACGCCTGCGTCCATGAGAAGAAAAGCCGCCAATGGAAATTGACATACCACTGCCGCTGAAAGCCGAGCATGAGGAACTGCATGCGGAACTGGCTCTTTTGACAAAATCTACTGGCCGCATCGGCGCAGTGGCGCGCAACCTTGCTACGGTTCTGCATCCACACTTTGTGAAGGAGGTAAGCTTTGCTTTGCCGCCACTGGGCCTGTTACCGGCCGTTGCCAGCGGGAACATAACAGCTGAGATGGCTGCAGTGACGGCGATGACAGACAACCTGAGAGCTGAGTTGCCGATGATGTTGCAAGAGCATATGCGGATCGCCGCGGCGGTCAGAGTGCTGCTTGATGCTTCCCAGCAAACAGGTGATACGGCTGCACAACGTTTCGGCGAAAAGCTCTTGGCACACGCGCGCACTGAAGAGCTCGTGATGTATCCGGCCGCAATGGTGCTTGGCGACTGAGTACGCCACTGTGTGAGAGCTGGCTCGGGGAATCTGGACAGTGGGATAAGTGGAGTTTCTGCCTGACTGCAGCCAGGATGGCATGCGAACAGGAGAGACGATGAGCAGACGAGCACGGCGGAACCACACACCGGCATTCAAG
>JBOIBD010000342.1:0-1542 GCA_050739415.1 Gammaproteobacteria bacterium
ACCCTGGTCAGAACCCCGATCGAGATCCGGTCCGGCAGCCACCCGTCCGGTGACAGCCCCTCAGAACCATCATGAGCCACAAAACGGTCACACTACCACATCAGCCGCTAACGCAAGGCCATTGGGCCATGGGTTATGACAACATTACGGCCGAGGAAGACGTACGCCGCTGGCTGAGTACCTTGGGCTTCGGGGATGACCATAGGCTGCATGTACGATTCGTGGCGCACCATATCGCCCACGCCTGGAGCGGTTTGGCGTTCGTGCCCGGCAGCCTGCGCCGCCGCCGGATCGGCGTTTTGGTTCTGGACGGTTCTGGAGAGTCAACTAGCGGTGCCGCTTACTTGCTCGACCAGACGCTAAGCTGCCTATGGCACGTGCCGCAGTCTTCCTCGGTGGGCCTCTATTATGAGGCTGCCACCCATTATCTGGGGTTTTCCTGGGGCGAAGAGGGCAAGACCATGGGCCTAGCGGCCTATGGTCGCGAGCTTGATCTCAAGATGCCACTGCTAGCTGACGAACGGCTCGCGGCTCCGCCTGGCGACTGGATAACGTCATCTGAGTCGCCGGTAGAGCGACACGCGAGATTCCGTCACGACCTGGTACTCGAACTGCAACGGTTTCATGGCCAGCAGTTGACCTTCAACCAGCGCGCCGATATCGCCCTCGCGGCCCAGCAACAGGCTGCGATGCGTGTGATGGCTTACGTCGGTGAACTCATCACAAAGGTGGATGGCCTGGTACTGTCCGGCGGTGTTGCCCTGAACTGTGCGATTAATGCCACGGTTGCGGCGCAGTGCCGCGCCAATGGGGTAGAACTTGTCATTCCCCCACCCGCCAGTGACACCGGTGTGGCGTTGGGCGCGGCGGTGGCCGCCGTCGAGGATCCGCTCACCATCAAACCCATCACCGAACCATTTCTGGGAATCAATTACCCCCCGCATAAAGTCATCGATGACCTACGCGCAAGGGGAGCCACCGTTAAGCACTCCAGCAGTGAGGAAATCGCGAGCTTGCTAGCTGAGGAGAGCCTCGTCCTCGGCTGGTTCGAGGGCAGAAGTGAGATAGGACCTAGAGCACTTGGCAAGCGATCCATCATAGCCCGGCCAGATAGCGCAAAAATCCGCGACAGAATCAACTTCCTGAAGTCCAGAGAAAGCTGGCGTCCGCTGGCTCCCTCATTGACCACGGCAGAATTCAGCTGTTCATTTGGAAACTCGGTGCCATCGAGGTATATGCTGATCAACGCGACAAATTGCGCAAACCAGGAGAGCCTGAAAGGCGTCATCCACGTGGACGGCACCTCTCGCCCTCAGGTTGTAACTGAGGCCGGTCCCTATCGAGCGCTACTGTCCGCGATTGGAGTGCTAACCGGATGTGAGGCCATCATCTGTACATCTTTCAATATGGCTGGTGGTAAGTAATCGGTGAACCCGTGGGATCGGGGTTCCGGGAGCTGGCTGCGGCCTGGCGCAGGCGGGTGGTCTGCGCGCGGTGGTTCTGCGGAGATGTAGTGACACGCCGGGTTTGTTACGTGACATG
>JBOIBD010000343.1:0-1537 GCA_050739415.1 Gammaproteobacteria bacterium
CCGAAGTTGCCAAAACAGCTACTGCCGATTACGGTGCCGCATCGCTCGCCGGACAATCAGGGAACGTTGCCGGCTTTCCGACCCCTCAATCTCAGACCGAGCTGGCTTATATCGATATAATCGAGGGCGCCCTTGCGTGGAGGCTTTGGGGCTCGCTCGGCTGGCAGGATATCAAGCAACGTTACCGGCGGTCAAAAATCGGACCATTTTGGGTCACGATCAGCATGGGTATGATGATCGGCGGCATGGGATTTCTGTATGCCGATCTCTTCCACACCGATGTGCACAGCTATCTTCCATTCCTTACGGTCGGAATGATCCTTTGGGGCCTGATCGGTCCATTAGCGAACGAGAATTGCACTGCATTCATCGATGGGGAAGGCATCATCAAACAAGTGAAGCTTCCTCTATCAGTGCATGTTTACCGCGTCATATGGCGGAATCTCATAATTTTCGGCCACAACTTCGTTATTTTCATTCCGGTGGCAGTGATATTCAAGATCTGGCCGGGTTGGTCGATTCTGATGGCCATACCGGCTCTGCTTCTGGTCTGCATCAATGGCGTGTGGGTTGGTCTCCTCTGGGGAGTTATATCTGCGCGTTTCCGCGATGTGCCGCAGATCATAGGCAGCCTGATGCAAATTGTCTTCTTTATGACTCCTATCATGTGGTTCCCTTCTGCCCTTGCCGGCCACCAATGGCTCCTAAAAGCAAATCCTTTTTATGTTTTCGTGGCTATGGTTCGCCAACCCCTATTAGGAGGGGGGGCTAGCATTCATCTATGGCCATGGGCGCTTGCTGTCACGGCGTCTGGCTGGGCTCTCGCCTTTCTCTTGTACCGCCGTTGCCGCTGGCGCATCGCATATTGGTTGTGAGGCAACATGGCACGAGTGCAACTCAATAATGTCTCAGTGCAATTTCCCGTTTATAATGCAAATACACGCTCGCTAAAAACGCGTTTGATGCATCTCACGACGGGAGGCCATATCGGCCGCGATGCCGGAAACCGGGTCTGTGTGGACGCGCTGACCGATGTGACGTTATCATTTGAGCACGGAGACCAGGTCGCGCTGGTAGGTCATAACGGCGCCGGAAAAACCACGTTGCTACGTGTCCTCGCCGGCATCTACGAGCCGGGTGCTGGCACGGTTCATTCTGAAGGCCGTATCGTTCCGCTGTTTGACATGTCGCTTGGTATGAACCCGGAGGCGACAGGTTTCGAGAACATCATGCTGCGAGGACGCTTCCTCGGTCTCAACAGAGCACTTCTTCGCAAGCGCTTAAATGATATCGCGGCGTTCACTGAACTCGGCGATTACCTAGCCATGCCGGTGCGCACCTATTCAACTGGAATGGCTCTACGGCTTGCTTTCGCGATCTCCACTTCCATCGACCCTGACATCATGTTGTTGGATGAATGGATTGGCGCCGGTGATGCTGCTTTTGTTCAAAAAGCCGAGCAGCGGATCAATGATCTTATAGGGCGCGCCGGTATCTTGGTTGTTGCTTCACATAATACCGGGATTCTCGAGCGCAC
>JBOIBD010000344.1:0-1531 GCA_050739415.1 Gammaproteobacteria bacterium
GATGCCCTGCACCGGCAGCAACTGGCTCACGACTGGCTTCTGGCTCATGGTGTTCACGAACACGTTGTTCACCAGGAACACGCGATCCAGCTCACCGGAGCGATAGGCATCCAGCATCACTTTCACAGTGCCCACCAGTGCTTCCACGTGCGGCGCATCCCCAAGTTGGGTGACCTGCGCAAGAACCTTGCCACCCACGCGCCGGAAGAAGGACACGGCCTTGGCGCCGAGGATGCAGAAATCCGCTTCCACATTCCGGCCGCGCCACTCACGCAGCACCAGGATGGCGGTCTTGAACAAATTCACATTCAAGCCGCCGCACAGACCGCGGTCAGTTGAGATGATGATAAAACCCACGCGTTTCGCATCACGCTCGAGCATGAACGGATGACGATACTCGGGATTGGCCTTGGCCAGATGACCGATCACCTTGCGCATTTTCTCGGCATACGGACGCGAGGCCGCCATGCGCGTCTGCACCTTGCGCATTTTGCTGGCCGCGACCATCTCCATGGCCTTGGTGATCTTTTGTGTACTCCGGATACTCTTGATCTGCGTCCGGATTTCCTTTGCGTTTGCCATCTCAATACCTGGTGCTACGTGCCGAGGGCTGTGTGCCGTGTAAATTCATGTCACTACAATTTGTAGGAGTGGCGGTCCCCGCCACGATTCCTTCTTTACCACGCCTGTGTCTTTTTAAAATCTTCAACGGATTTTTTCAGGCCGGCTTCGATCTCACCATTGTAATCACCGCTCTGGTTGATCTTGTCACGCAGCGCCGCGAAATGAGCCTGGAAATAACTGTGCATGGCGGCTTCGAAGGCGACGATCTTCTTCACGTCCACGTCATCCAGATAACCTTCGTTGGCCGCATATAACGACAACGCCATGTCGGCGATGGACAGCGGCGAATACTGTTTCTGTTTCATGAGTTCGGTGATGCGCCGCCCGCGTTCCAGCTGCTTGCGGGTGGATTCATCCAGATCGGAAGCGAATTGAGCGAACGCTGCCAATTCGCGAAACTGCGCCAGCGCCAAACGTACGCCACCGCCGAGTTTTTTGATGATCTTGGTTTGAGCGGCACCGCCCACGCGCGACACCGAGATACCGGCGTTGATGGCGGGCCGGATGCCGGCATTGAACAGGTCGGTTTCGAGGAAGATCTGGCCATCGGTGATGGAGATCACATTGGTGGGTACGAAGGCCGACACGTCACCCGCCTGGGTCTCGATGATGGGCAACGCCGTGAGCGAACCGGTCTTGCCTTTCACTTCACCTTTGGTGAACTTCTCCACGTAGTCGGGATTGACACGCGCGGCGCGCTCCAGCAGACGCGAATGCAGATAGAACACGTCGCCCGGGTACGCTTCGCGTCCCGGCGGACGACGCAGTAACAGCGACACTTGGCGGTAGGCCCAAGCCTGCTTGGTCAAATCGTCATACACAATAAGTGCATCCTGGCCGCGGTCGCGGAAATACTCGCCCATTGCGCAGCCGGAATACGGCGCGATGTATTGCATCGCGGCGGATT
>JBOIBD010000345.1:0-1523 GCA_050739415.1 Gammaproteobacteria bacterium
GTTAAAACCAGCCGGAGTTTTCCTGTCAAGCGATGAGACGTTTCGGCAAATTAGTTCACTGCACGACGAAGACCCTATAAAATCGTTGAGTCGTAACGCCAACAATATCTGTTGTTGAGGCTGTTGAATTGTTTGCGATTATATCCGGCGCCACATCAGTCCAATTTGGGGACGCCAGGGATTCTTTGTATTGCACCCGGTAAGTATGACCCGCCACTGTGCTCCAAATGAGCGTGGTTACTCCATTCGTCAAATTGATGGATTCAATGACCGGCGCAGGCAAGCTCGAGTATTGCACCAGCATCACTCGATAAAATCGCTGCGACGAGTTGCCAAGCGTATTGGTCGTGCTGGTCGTTTGGTTGGTCGCCATGATGTCCGGCGTCACGTCATTCCAGTTGGTGCTGTTCAGATTGTCTTTGTATTGCAGCCGGTAAAAATCGCCGGGAATAGATGTCCACGTCACTTGAGCAACGCCATTGGTTATCGTGACTGAAAGAATGCGAAAATCATTGGATGCAATGTTGACCGTAATCTGGAAACTGTTGGTTACGCTTAATGACGTCGCGTTCACTGCCGGCGGATTGGTGTCCGTTACGCTGACCGCTACCGTGTAGGTGTTCAGTATTTGCGCTTGCGTCGGCGTCCAATTGATCAGTCCGTTGGTTGCCACCGTCAATCCAGTCGGCCCTGACACCAGCGCAAAAGTAAGTGGATTTGCCGGAATATCGTAATCGGTGGCTGTCGCCACTGCGCTCCATGGCACCAATTCAACAATGTTAGTATTCGGCGGTAGTGTCAGCACCGGCGGCGTGTTGACCTCGTTGACCGTCACCTCAAAGCGGTTCGTCGCGCTCAAACTCCCGTCGCCGACCACCGTCGTCAGCGTGTAGGTCCCGGGCCCCTGCGCCTCGTCCGGCGTCCATGTGATCACCCCGTTGGTGCTGATCGCCGCGTTGGTCACCGCGCTCCCGTCCGCCCCGTTCGTCACCGCCAGACTGTAGCTCAACGCCAGCGGCGGCACGTCCGTCTCGCTCGCCGTGTTCGTCACCACCAATTCCGTCATCTCATCGTTCGTCTCGTTGTCCTGATCGGGCAGCACGGGCGCGTTGTGTATCGCATTAACCGTCACCGTAAAGCTGTTCGTCGCGCTCAAGTCCTGCGCATTGACCGCCCATACGTTCGTGTCCGTCACCTCCGTCGTGAACATGTAGACCCCGGGCACTTGTTCAACGCCCGGCGTCCACCGGATAATTCCATTGGTGTCTATCGTCGCCCCAACCGGCGCCGCGATCAATTGATACCCCAGCGGGTTGACCGGGATGTCGCTGTCGCTCGCCGTGTTCGTCACCACAACACTTGTCAATCCGCTGATCGTGATGTCGTTTTGACCGGGCAGCACCGGCGGCGTGTTGACCTCGTTGACCGTCACCTCAAAGCGGTTCGTCGCGCTCAAACTCCCGTCGCCGACCACCGTCGTCAGCGTGTAGGTCCCGGGCCCCTGCGCCTCGTCCGGCGTCCAT
>JBOIBD010000346.1:0-1516 GCA_050739415.1 Gammaproteobacteria bacterium
ACCCTGTATAAACCTGGGCGCGGCCAATTCTTATGACCGGATTTTGTCAGACACCTTTGGAGAAGAGGGGGGAGAGGTCCACGATCTGGGCCAGGTGCCGAGCGAATACGTCGGCATGATTCGGAGGTTTGCTCAGTACGCGGGCAGGCATGGTCAACCATCTACGGCGCCATCACAAGCCGCCATAGCTCAGCGCGTTGCGCAGTACTTGCGCATGGCGCGGAGCCGCTTGCATCTTGGGGTGGGCAGCCAGTTGATTTACAATCTCCACAGTCATTACGGAATCTTTTTTGGCGCCCTCACTACCACCCGTTTTATCACTGTCTACAATCTGCAAGCAAGCCCTCCTAGCGCCGGCTCGCCAGCGAGAATGCTGAGCTACGCAATTGATTCAACGGGAGTCACCGTGATTCAGAAGTATGGGTCTCTGCGCGCTGATCCGCCGCAGGACCACATCACCCTGCGCCTGCCGGTCCAGCCGGGGGGGGAGCTTGCGGCAGAGCGTGTCATGGTTGGCGCGGGCGGCGACTTCCTAAAACTGCTGGAAAATTACGGCCAGGCGGTGCGGGTCCGGCATCATGTGGACATCACCATGCCTGCTCCCATGGGCTGGTGGAGCTCGGATGGGTCATATCATAATGGCCTGGATGAGGGCGCTGCCCTCACCACTGCAGCTTGGCTTTCGCAGTATCTGCGCCGCGACGGATTCAGATATTTTTTCATGGACGATGGCTGGCAATACGATCGCGGCGAGTACACCGTTTCGAACGCCGTTCTGTTTCCCCACGGGGTGGAATATGTAGGGGACCGGGTCACCCGCCTCGGCTTGAATTTTGGCCTGTGGCTTGCGCCGTTTGAAGTTGCACAGCACTCGCGTCTCTATCACCTTCATCCCGACTGGCTGGTGCGCAACGACGCAGGGCAGCCGATTGAGGTCCAGAACCTCCGCGGCAAGGACCCTGTCTATGCCCTGGATATGACCAATCCCGGCGCGCAAGTGTACCTGTGGCGTACCTTCTATACGCTGACGCATGACTGGGATGTGCGCCTCGTAAAGTTGGACTTTATGGATACAAGCGCGATTGAAGGCGATTACTATCGCCCGCACACGACGGCAATGGAAAACCAGCGCATCGGGCTGGAGATTATAAGACGCGCCGTAGGGCCGAACGTATTGGTGGACAAGGATGGCAGTAACTTGCTGAACCCGGTGGGGCTGGTTGACGCGGGACGGATTTCGTCAGATGTCGGATGGGGATTCGAGAGTTGCCGCCGTGAAGCCAACGGCATTGCCGCGCATTTCTACGTGGACCGGAATTTTTTTATCAGCGATCCAGACAACTTTCCTTCAATCATGAAACAAGGCGTCCCCGCTTCTCCTTCTCCTCGCTATTTTGGTTTTAGGCGCCAGAATGCAAATCAGTCGTTAACCCGGAACATTGCGCGCGTTGCGATCACTATTGCGGCGGTGACCGGCGGAATGTATGAAATCGGTGGTGATCTGCCTGCCCTGAGC
>JBOIBD010000347.1:0-1505 GCA_050739415.1 Gammaproteobacteria bacterium
ACCGACAGGTATGTTGAACGAAAAACCCCGCTCCGGCGGGGTTTTTCTTGTCTCCTTGTCCTCTGGCCCTGATTGGGGGGACATGCGGCGAGTAGGAGCGGTCGTCCCGACCGCGATGCTTTTGTTGTCCCGACACAGCCATCACGCCGTCATGCCGGCGTAGGCCGGAATCCAGTCTTGATCAGGAACCGCTTTGATGTACTGGATGTACGAATGCTGCGAGAGGCATGGATGCCGACAGCAGCCGGCGACAACCATAGCGAATGCCTCCCGCCACCGAGCGCAGAACTGATTTAGGCGGGCTTTTTTACCCGCACACACAACGCCTTGCCGTTGCCGATCTGACGTTCTTCCGTCTCGAACAAGCCAATTGCGGTGATCAGGCTGGAGAGCTTGCCGTAGCCATAATTGCGCGCGTCGAAATCCGCCGACTGTTTGCCGACGATATTGCCCACCGTGCCGAGTGCCGCCCAGCCAGTTTCGTCCGAGGCGCCGTCCACGGCGTTACGCAGAAGATTCAATAGTGCCGCGTCCTGGCGCAGTTCTTTGGTACTGCGCCTTTTCACGGTATGCGCACCATCGTTGCCGGTATCCTGCACCAGCACTTCGGTGTAGATGAATTTGTCGCAGGCGGTGCGAAATGGTTCGGGCGTTTTGTGCTCTCCGAAACCATATACGGTGCGTCCGTGCTCGCGGATGCGCGATGCCAGGCGCGTAAAGTCACTGTCGCTCGACACCAGGCAGAAGCCGTCGAATTTCTCCGTGTACAGCAGATCCATGGCGTCTATGATCATGGCCGAGTCGGTGGCGTTCTTGCCCACCGTGTAGCGAAATTGCTGGATGGGCTGGATTGAGTAGCGCAACAAGGTTTCCTTCCAACTGTTGAGCTCGGGCTTGGTCCAGTCACCATAAATGCGTTTCACGTGTGCAGTGCCGTATTTCGCCACTTCAGCGAGCAGGCCCTCGACGATGGACGGCCGGGCGTTGTCGGCGTCAATCAGAACCGCGAGTTTCGATGGATTCTCGGTAGACATGGGCGTGATCCAAGCAAGGGTGCAGCACGATAGTAGCATTCAACCGCAGCGTATCGGGCGATTGGCGGTCTTCATGCGCGCCCCGTCATTAACAAATGACATGTCAGGTCCACGATCAATATGGACACGCTGAGCGCGGTGCGGCGTACAGTGCCAAGGTCAGGAAGAACCGCGATCGCTATCTGGTCACGTTCCGTGACCTGAGAAACGTATTTGCCGAAGATGCAACGCTGGAAGCAGCGGTGTTCGATGCCTGCCAAGCCCTGGATGCTGTGCTGGCCTCCATGCTCGATCACGGACTGGACATTCCCGTTCCGACCAAGTTGCGCAAAGGTGAGTATGAGGTTCCGGTGGGCCTTGCAATATCCGTCCCGCTATCGCTCTACCTGATGCGCAAACGCATGAACCTGACCATGGCTCAAGTGGCCGCAGCTCTCGACGTTACCTAACAGCGTTATCAGAGCATTGAAA
>JBOIBD010000348.1:0-1504 GCA_050739415.1 Gammaproteobacteria bacterium
GCTCAGTGCATTCAAGTCCGGTATTTCAAGAAAAATGATCGTGATGAACCTGGCCTGGTTCAGTGTGATGAGTAACATTCTATGGGGAGTGTTATTCATTGCCGGAGCACTGTGGCTTCGGGAAGAAGGTGCAATCGGGATTGCCAAGGCATTTATCGGTTCACAGTTTATTCACTTCCTGCTGGGACTTCCGTATTTCGTCTACAAGAAGATATTACCTCTGGAGTTGCTCGTATCTCCCAGGATCCTGATCTTGTGGACATTGCCTCTCATCAGTTTCATATCAAGCGCCTACGTCGAAAGTGTGCTGTATCGATTAATGATCATGGCGCTGATATTTATCTACATTCTCGCAACAACGTTTGCCTTGAATGCCGGGCGGCGGCAAAAACTGAGTGCAACACCTGACCTTTCCGGTAGGGTGTTGCCATGTCTTATCACGAACTCAGCGTTGAAGAACGCTCCGATATCCAGGTCAGTCTGCTGCGTGGCATGAGCCAGCGCGCCATTGCCCGAATGCTCAACCGCAGCCCCTCAACGATCAGTCGCGAGATCCGTCGCAATCGTGATGCCCGGGGTGAGTACACCACCCAGCATGCCCAACAAGCCATGCGCGATCGTCGATTGCCCTGCCGGCCCCGGCAAAAGCTGGTGCCCGGCAACGAATTGTTCGAGCTGGTCGCCCACCTGCTGCGACAGCGCTTTTCTCCCGAGCAGATTGCCGGCAAGCTGCGAACCATGAAATCCCCAAGCTTCGAAGACGCCTACGTCTGCCGCGAGACGATCTACAACGCGATCTATGCCCTGCCGGTCGGCGAACTGCGCAAGGAGCTGATCATCTGCCTGCGGCAAGGCAAAACCTCCCGCCGTCCGCGTTCTGGCGGCGTAGATCGCCGTGGCCAGATCCCGGACATGGTCAGCATCCATGTGCGTCCGCCGGAGATCGAGGATCGCGTGATGCCGGGACATTGGGAGGGCGACTTGATCAAGGGCAAAGCCAACGCATCGGCCGTGGGTACGCTAGTCGAACGCACCAGCGGCTACCTGATGCTGGTGAAGATGCAAGACGCGACGGCGACCTCGGCCGTGGAAGGCTTCAGTTCGGCGCTGAACCATATGCCGCTGGCGGCCCGCAAGAGCATGACCTACGACCAAGGGCGGGAGATGGCGCGTCACGCGGAAATCACCCAGAAGACCGGGGTGGCAATTTACTTCTGCGACCCGCACAGCCCCTGGCAGCGCGGCAGCAATGAGAACATCAACGGACTGATCCGCCAGTACCTGCCCAAGGGCACGGATCTGTCGGTGTGCAGCCAAGAGCAGTTGGATGCGATTGCCTACGAGTTGAACATCCGACCGCGTAAGCGCTTCGGTTTCAAGTGCCCCATCGAGGTCATGACCGAGCTGATGGCCAAGCATCACGAGGCTCCCGCCTCAATCCAGTAACTGTGTTGCACTCAGCTCCTGCAACCGCCCCGTTTAAATCGGACTTGCGTCCTGAATT
>JBOIBD010000349.1:0-1503 GCA_050739415.1 Gammaproteobacteria bacterium
AACGGAGGACAGTGATGTTTCTGCGAAAGAAGAAGGTCATACTTCGCTCAAACGGCCCCGGCCGTTTGCCAAGTTATGTACGCAACGTCAATTCCGCGCAATGTTTATTCTGTCCCTATGGCACTGATCTCAAGGAAGGGGATCGGGTAATCGCCTGGGATGAAAAGACTGTCTTTGATCGCGAACCGCGTGAACGCATGGTGGAGATCACTGCAATCAAAGCCTTCCGTACCAACGGGCGCGTTGTAACTCTGGATTTCGTGGTGGCCTCTGACGAGGACATGGCGCGCATCGCGGAAGACAGCGAGATCGCCCCGCACGCCCTGCTGACACATCGTCACGGCAAATCCACTTTTGATACAAAGCAGCCACCGGTGGTGGTGTATTTCCGCACCTATGAAAAGAAGGATGATGTGTTGCAACTGGTACCGGATCTGGATGTCACCGTCACCAGCGCCACGCCGTTCAGACGGTCTCGTTATGTCAGTCCCTGGGATCGGTTTAAGAGTTGGTTGCGCGGCTGGATGTGGCGTAATTCTTAATTTTCGAAACTGTTTCGATCCAGCACCGCCATGGTGATGCGTGAGACGCACACCAGCTTGTTATCTTTATCGGTGATCTTGATTTCCCATACTTGGGTGCTTTTTCCGATGTGAATCGGATGTGCCGTGCCTGTCACGAAGCCTTCGCGCATGGCGCGCACATGGTTGGCGTTGATGTCGAGCCCCACACACAGTTTCGTTTTCCGGTCCACCACCAGATTCGCGCCCGTAGAACCCAAAGTCTCGGCCAGTGCCACTGAGGCCCCGCCATGCAGGATGCCGGCAGGCTGTTTGGTGCGTTCGTCCACCGGCATGACAGCCCGGATGTAATCGTCTCCGATTTCCGTATACCGGATACCCAGATGCGTCACAAGTGTACGTTGCTGATATTGATTGAGATCATCAACCGTGAGAGTTTGCTGCCAGATGCTCATGTTTTGTCTCCATCGGGATTAGATCGTAGAAATAGAAACGGTTCTCACGCAGTACACATTCACCGCGGGCAAAGGCAATTTCCTGCCGGAGTATCGGGCCGGCATACACAAAGGTGTGAAATTCGCCGTTCTCGCCGCAGGGATCCACGTTTTCGGGCAATCCCCTCAACAAGGCCTCATCATACTCGCGGCCAGCGTAGTGGCTATCCAGCGCCTTGCCATCCACACAGCACAAAACTGCCTTGAAACCCTGCGCGATAAATTCCCGTGCCAGCGTGCCCGTATTCTTCAGCCAAAGCGGAAAAACACATTCCATGTCCAGCTTCCGCATAGCACTCACACGATATTGACGGATGTCTTCCAGGAACAGATCGCCGAAAGCGACATGCAGGATGCCTTGATCTTTTAAGCCCTCCAGCGCAGAGCGCATTTTCTTCTCATACTCTTCATTCGAGGGATGCGCCGATAAACGGATCTTGTGCAGCGGCAGACCGATACTTTCAGCCTGTGCATCCAGCAGCGATTCG
>JBOIBD010000350.1:0-1502 GCA_050739415.1 Gammaproteobacteria bacterium
TCATCCCAGTAATGCTGGGCGACGCAAAACTCGCCAAGACCATGGCGGATGATTTGCTGAAGGAAGGGATTTATGTCATCGGCTTTTCTTTCCCGGTGGTGCCAGAAGGCAAGGCGCGCATCCGCGTGCAAGTATCCGCGGCGCACGAGAAACAACATCTGGACAAGGCCATCGCGGCGTTCGGGAAGATCGGCAAGAATCTGGAGGTAATTCATTGATTTGTGGGAGTGGCGATACTCGCCGCGATTCCACGATCGGAAGAATCGCGGTCGGGACGACCGCTCCTACAATAAAAATTTTTCCCCAACTCTTCCCTCCTTCCGCGGGGAGAATCAAGGATGCGGAGCAACTAATATGAGAGCACTCGTGAAAGCAAAAGCCGAACAAGGCATCTGGCTGCAGGACATGCCCAGGCCGAAGATCGGCCCCAACGATCTGTTGATCAAAATCAAAAAGACTGCCATCTGCGGCACCGACATCCATATCTACAACTGGGATGAGTGGGCAAAGAAAACCATTCCTGTGCCCATGACGGTAGGGCACGAATTTGTCGGCGTGGTCGCGGAGATCGGCAGTGAAGTCCAGGGTTTCAAGATCGGCGAGCGCGTCTCGGGCGAAGGCCATATCACCTGCGGCCACTGTCGTAACTGTCGCGCCGGCCGGCGGCATTTGTGCCGCAACACCGTGGGTGTGGGCGTAAACCGGCCTGGTTGTTTTGCCGAGTATCTCGCTATCCCTGCGATGAACGCGTTTCCATTACCGGATGTGATTTCTGACGACATCGCTGCGTTCCTGGATCCGTTCGGAAACGCTACCCACACCGCATTGTCTTTCGATCTGGTGGGTGAAGATGTGCTCATCACCGGCGCCGGCCCTATCGGGTGCATGGCCGCAGCCATCGCCAAGCACGTGGGTGCGCGTTACGTGGTCATCACTGACGTGAACGACTACCGCCTTGCTCTCGCAAAAAAGATGGGGGCTACAAAGGCCGTGAACGTGCAGAATGAAAAGCTCGAAGATGTCATGAAAGAACTGAAGATGACCGAGGGCTTCGACGTAGGCATGGAAATGTCCGGCAATCCACAGGCGTTTCGCCAACTACTCGCGAACATGGTCCACGGTGGCAAAGTGGCGCTTCTGGGTCTGCCACCCGCGGAGGTGGCTATTGACTGGAACCAGGTGATCTTCAAGGGCCTGTTCATAAAGGGCATTTACGGCCGCGAGATGTTCGAAACCTGGTACAAGATGGCCGCGATGCTGCAAAGCGGTCTTGATCTCACCCCAGTTCTGACACACCACTTCCCTATCAACGACTTCCAGAAAGGCTTCGACGTGATGCGCTCGGGGCAATCTGGGAAAGTAGTACTGGATTGGAGCTACTGATAATAGCATAAATAATGTCCTAACTTAGACGAAGAGAAAGGTTGCAGTGGGCAATGAAGGAACGCAGCAGGGGCTGGTTGGCAGCGATGGTCAGGAGTGCACGTTGAGTCTGGCGCAAC
>JBOIBD010000351.1:0-1469 GCA_050739415.1 Gammaproteobacteria bacterium
CCGCACAACCGGGCCACGGCATCACCATCGTCGCCTACATCCTGCACCTGCTCGGCGCCATCACCGGGATTCTGAGCGTCGTGGCACTCGTCATCAATTACGTGAAGCGCGGCGACGACGGTGTGACCATGGACAGCCACCATTCCTGGATGATCCGCAGCTTCTGGTGGGCGATTCTCTGGTGCGTGCTGATTGGGGCGAGCTACTTCGTGCTGGTTGGATTCATTTTTGGCTGGATTGCGTTCGCGATCGTCTGGATCTGGTACGTCTATCGTCACGTACGCGGGTTGATTCATCTCACCGAAAACCGGCCGATGCCGGCGTAGCGGCGCCCGCGGCGCGGATTACGCGGCGGGCGTGCGGGCCGCGCCGTGAAAAGCGATTACACAAAGGAGGGCAACATGACTGTTCCGGTATTGATGCCGACCAATGTGCAGAACGAAAGTTTTGCCGGTGTGGTGTATCACGTGCAGGGCGAATTGGTGCCGGTACTGCAGGTTGAATTGCAAAGCACACCGGTGTTTTTCGAGCACCACGTCCTGCTATGGAAAGAGCCGCAGGTGAATATCGGAGCCAAGTCTATTGCCGGGGGATTCAAACGTGCCATCGCGGGTTTGCCAATCATCATGACTGTGGCCGAAGGGCCGGGAACCATTGCCTTTAGCCGTGATGGCCCGGGGCACGTGTTCGGCTTGCATTTGCAAACCGGCCATTCCGTGCAAGTGCGGGAACATCAATTTCTAGCGGCCACGGACAACCTCGAGTACAGCTTCGAGCGCGTCAAAGGTGTTGCCAATATGCTGTTGGGTGGCAGCGGCTTTTTTGTGGATACCTTCACCTGCAAAGATACCGGTGGCATTGTGTGGTTGCACGGATTTGGGAACGTGTTTGAAGTTGTCCTGCGTGCCGGCGAGGCCATTGACGTAGAACCGGCCGCTTGGATATACAAGGATCCGAGCGTGCGCATGGATACCAATTATCAGCGGCTTACCGCCGGGTTCCTTGGCGCCAACGCGCAGATTGTCACCAATCGCTTCACGGGGCCCGGGCGTCTCGGTATTCAATCCATGGCTTTACATCTGCCGGCCGCAAAGTAGTGCTGTCGCAATAAGGCTGCTTCTAAGACGGCGAAGCCGCATTTCCTGCGGCTTTGCCGAGCGTTTCGGTCACGATCCCGATCAGCCCGTCGCGCGCATTTTCCCCATTTCCTTGAGTACCAATTCGATCCGCTCCACCGCCCAGTCGATTTGCTCGCGGGTGATGATCAAAGGCGGCGCCAGACGCACCACGGTTTCGTGGGTTTCCTTGCTCAGAATGCCGTGGGCCATCAAGTGCTCGCAGACTTCGCGTGCGCTCGCCTGGCGCGGATCGAACTCGATGCCGATGAACAGGCCCTTGCCACGCAGCTCCTTGATGAGCGGGCTCTTGAGCATGCGCAATTTCTGCAGCAGGTAACTGCCCATCTCAGC
>JBOIBD010000353.1:0-1464 GCA_050739415.1 Gammaproteobacteria bacterium
GCGAGCATGGAATGCGTGCGATGAATGCGCCGCCCCAGATATTTCAGCAGATCGAGCGTTGCTCCGTCCGCCCAATGCACGTCTTCAATGACGATCAGCGCCTTTTGCTCGAATTCATCCAGCGCCGCCGTGAAAATAAGCTCAGGTCCGGCTCCGCAACCCAGGGTCGTCGCCAACTGGCCGTGTGTTTGGCGGGCGATATCATGCAGCGGAGCAAGAGGTCGAGGCGTAATGAGCGCATCGCACGCGCCCCAGAGGACGCGCACATGGCTTTGCCGCTGCGCGAACGCCTGCAGCAGCGCGGTCTTGCCGATGCCCGCTTCGCCGGCTACGAGCGCGATACAACCACTTGCGTGGACCGCCCCGTCCAGCCAGTTCTCCAGGGTGGCAAGAATTTGTTCGCGCTCGAGTAGCTGCATCGACTTCGTATTCGGAGGTGGTGCCGCGGCTATCAGTTGGCGCTCTCGACGCGGTCTCAATGGGTCGACGCAACGACTTAGGTACTGAGTTCACAAGCGCTGCTGGTACTCCGCCACTGACATGATTCGCTGCGTACTCCGGTCCCACAGGATGCATTTCAGCGCGCCGATAACTTCGTACAACCTCAAGCGCGTGACGCTCGAAAAGAGGTGTTGATATTCGTTGTGACACCGGGCCAGGCAGTAATTCGGAATGCTGGCCGACAAGTGGTGGATGTGATGATAGCCGATGTCGACTGTGAACCAGTTCAGCCAGCGCGGCAGTACCAGATAGCTCGTGCCTTCGATCGCGCCGGTATCCTTATCCCAATGCTGGTTATCGCTCGCATAGGCATGCTCGAAGTTGTGTTGTACTGTAAATAGCACAATGCCCGCGCCGCCCGCTATCGATAGGGTGGGCACATAGATGCAAAAGAAATGCGCAGCCCCGCACTCGAAGCACATCAATGCCCAGACGCTCAACAGCACGAGATTGTTCCATAGCATGTGCCGGTATTCTCTGGCCGACTTCCAGTAGCGCGTACGGTAAGTCGCGGCATGAGCCTGTAACGATACGCCCGGTTGGGCCAACTTTCGCCGGAGCGTGTGGGTCAACAGTCCGATGCTGCCCTTCAACCAGGTAAAGCGTGGATTGAAAATCAGATAGATGAATCCGGCGAGCGGGGCGGCCACCACACCGCACTTGAACCGATACATGCGCTGCCGTGCGCGGCTCAGAGCCGCATACTCATCGACCGAAAGCGTTGTGTAGGGTCCACGATATTTATCCCAATTGCCGTTGTGGGCGTGGTGATAATTGTGATGCTGCGACCATACATACTGCGGCATCCCGGCCACTACGCCCAGAAGGAAGCCGATCAGGCGATTGAGCCAGCGGCTGCGAAATAAGCTGCCATGGCCGCACTCGTGCATCAGGCCAAAGAAGCGCACAGTCAATAGGATGATGAAGGGCAATGGCACGACAGCGAGCCAGGGGGATACGCTG
>JBOIBD010000354.1:0-1456 GCA_050739415.1 Gammaproteobacteria bacterium
GATTTATATAATGAATGACCCTGCGATAACACCACCAATTCCAGGAGCTATAACTGAATCTGGTGTACGCGCGGTTTGAAAAAGTGGCGTACCTGCTGACAATGAGTTTGTCGAGAACCATTTCAGCAAGAGGAGTACGCCATGAACGAGGGTAAAGTAGTTGCGTTGCAGAATCCAGCCGGGGTTTGCGACCCGCTGCGGGAGTTGCTGCAGCGGGGTGCGCAGCAATTGATTGAGCAGGCGGTGGAGCAGGAGCTGATGGAATTTCTGGCGCGGCAAGCAGACGGGCAAGAAGGCGCGGGCCGTGCGGCGGTGGTGCGCAATGGTTACCTGCCGGTGCGGGAGATTCTGACCGGGATTGGACCGGTCGCGGTGAAGGTGCCGAAAGTGCGCTCGCGCACCCAGGCACACGTCGTGTTTCACTCTTCGCTGGTGCCGCCGTATGTACGGCGGGCGAAATCGGTGGAGGCCGCGCTGCCGTGGTTGTACCTGAAGGGCATTTCGACCGGGCAGATGCGGGAGGCCTTGACGGGGTTGGTCGGACCACAGGCGAAGGGCTTGTCAGCGCCGGTGGTGAGCCGGCTGAAAACCACATGGAGTGCGGAATACAAGACGTGGTGCGGGCGCCGACTGGATCGGGACCGCTGGGTCTATATTTGGGCGGATGGCATCTACAGTGGTCTGCGGGCCGAGAACCAGCGGCTATGTGTGCTGGTGGTGATCGGGGTAAACGAACAGGGCGAGAAGCAGTTTCTCGCGATTGAGGATGGCGTGCGCGAATCCACCCAGAGCTGGCGCGAGGTGCTGGTAAAGTTGAAAGATCGTGGACTGAAGCCAGCACCCAAGCTCGCGGTAGGTGATGGAGCGCTGGGGTTCTGGGCGGCGCTCGAGGAAATCTATCCCGAGACCCGCACTCAGCGCTGCTGGGTACACAAGACGGCCAATGTGTTGAACTACCTGCCGAAGTCATTGCAGCCCAAGGCGAAGCAGGCGCTGCAGGAGATCTGGATGGCGCCGTCGCGGAGCACTGCCACGCGCGCCTTTGAGCTGTTTGTAGAAACCTATCAGGCCAAGTATCCGAAAGCGACTGAGTGCCTGACCAAGGATCGCGAAGCGTTGCTCGCCTTCTATGACTTCCCGGCCCAGCACTGGTCGCACCTCCGCACCAGCAATCCGGTCGAGTCCAGCTTTGCCACGATCCGGCATCGCACCGATCAAAGCCAGGGTTGCGGCAGCCGCGACACGCTGCTCGCCATGATGTTCAAACTTGGCATGTGCGCCGAGCAACACTGGCGCCGCATCCGCGGCTTTCACTACCTGGCGAAAGTCATTACCGGAGTCAGGTTCAAAGATGGAATTGAAGACGTAGAGAACGTTTTACAAGACAGCAGAAACGCCGCTTGACAAATCTTCGTACACCACATTTGCACATAGCTCCGCAGACTCAGGTGTGCTA
>JBOIBD010000355.1:0-1436 GCA_050739415.1 Gammaproteobacteria bacterium
CACAACTGGTACACCTAACGCCATTCTACATTCCTATTTACACGCATACCCGACGACGACCCTGGCAGGTGCGCGCAGGCTTGAGTCTGTATGCTCTACTCGGTGGTCTGCATGCACATGCGCGTTATCAAACGCTGCCGCGAAGCAAATGGGATACCTTACAGGGACTCACATGTGACGGCCTGCAGGCTGTGTTCCGATATTACGACGCACAGACAACAGATGATGCGGCCCTTACTCGCGCCGTCATGGCCTCAGCCCAGAGACTAGGTGCAGAACTGTATATACCGGCTTTGTTTGAGCAGGCTCAGGTTCAGGAAGACGGCTGCGAGATTGTTTTCACCCAAGCTGGCATATCCCGTACTGTTCAAGCTAGGGTTCTGGTGAATGCGACTGGCCCTTGGGTAAATCACGTAGCCGTGCGCATTCACCCCACCCTGCCGCAGCCTGCGATTGATTTGATCCAGGGCACACATATCATCCTTGATGAAGCCATCGTAAACAGTATCTTTTACGTGGAAGCGCCCCAAGATGGGCGCGCCATCTTCATCATGCCATGGCACGAGAACACCACCCTGGTGGGCACCACAGAAACGGCTTTCACCGGTAGTGATCCTGCACAGGTCAAGCCTCTGCCTGAAGAACAGCAGTATTTGCTCGACGTACTGCACCGCTATTTCCCACGGACGCACGCCAAACTCCGCGCAAGTTTCGCGGGTGTACGCGTACTCCCCGGCGGTAAGACTCGGGCTTTCCAACGATCGCGCGAAATCCTGTTCGTCACCGACCAGCCGCGGCATCCGCGGGTGCTGGGTGTGTATGGCGGCAAACTCACGTCCTACCGTGCCGATGCTCAACAGGCCTTGCGGCACCTGAGAGACGTTTTACCTGTACGGATGCCTGTCGCCAGTACTCGCACGCTACCATTGGGACTGACCTGATGCTGAATTGATGCATGTCGCGCAAAATCCCGCTTTTCCTCTCACTGGATCAAGGTGGCCATGCCAGCCGTGCGCTGGTGTTCGATGCCAAGGGCAGACTCGTAGCCTCGGCACAAAAAAAGATCACCACCTTGCATTCAAGTCGCAATCGGGTAGAACACAATCCCGAGGCGCTGATCGCATCCGTCAAATATGTCTGCAACGCGATTACGCGGCAATTAGGTTCGCGCTGCGCACACATTCAAGCTGCCGGTCTTGCCACGCAACGCTCCACGATCGTGTGTTGGAATCGTGAAACCGGCAAAGCACTTTCACCCGTAATTTCCTGGCAGGATCGACGTGCTGCTCGACGCATCGCGACGCTGGCAAGTCATCAGGCCCGTGTGCATGAGCTGACCGGACTCGTGCTCTCGCCCCATTACGGCGCTAGCAAGCTGGCCTGGTGTCTTGAAAAACTGAATCCGGTTCGGAAAGCACTGCGTCAAGGTCGACTAG
>JBOIBD010000356.1:0-1433 GCA_050739415.1 Gammaproteobacteria bacterium
GGACAATATATTTGGTGTCGAAGGCGATGTAGCGAGTAAAGTCTCGGTCGCGCTTAAGGCCACACTCACGCCGCGCGAAACCCGAGCGGTGGCTAGTGCACCGACCACCAATCCCGAGGCCTACACGCTGTTCCTCAAGGCCAAGTATCAGATCGACCAGTTTTATCAGGGCAATGCCCAGCCCGAGCATGCGGTACAGGCGATTGCCTACCTGCAGCAGGCTGTTCAGCACGACCCACAATTCGCCTTGGCCTACGCGCTCCAGGCCAAAATGCAGATCGCGCTGGTGATCAACCAGATGCGCGACACGCCGCAACTGCGTGACAGCGCATGGTCCAACGTGCATAAGGCGTTGGCCCTGGAGCCTGACCTGGCCGAGGCGCACAAGGTGCTTGGCGTGATTCTGATAAGTCGTGGTGAAGTCGTACAGGGCCAAGCACAACTGCAGATCGCGCAACGTCTGGCACCCAACGATTCCAGGATCCCGGAATTGCTCGCGGAAAATGCGACCTATCAGGGTAACTGGACGCAGGCGGCTGTCGAGATCGTCCAAGCCCTTCGGCTGGATCCACGTAACACCCACCACTACCAATGGGCATCCAGAATCGATATGGTTTTGCGTCGCTACGACGCAGCCATCCGCATGGCACAACAGGGCGTGGCGATCAATCCGCAAGATACTGCAACGCGCTTGCAACTGGCGAACGCGCTCATGTCGACAGGGCAACTGCAGGCCGCCGGTGAACAGTTCATGGTTGTTGCCAACCAGATACCGATCGGGAAGCTTTCTCTTGGCGTTTATTACCTGTTCATCCGCGACTACGCCGCAGCACTCAAGGCGGCGCAGGCGATGCCGGCGGACACGCGCATTGCGTATTCATATGTAGGCATTCGTGAACTGGTGCTGGCGCAGGCGCATTTGGGGTTGGGACAGCAGGCGCAAGGCCAGGCACTACTCGATCAGGCACATGATCTGGTCACTGCAGCGCTGCGGACGCATCCGAACGCGGACAGCTTATATAACACACTGGCAATGATCGAAATGTTGCGCGGCCACCGTGATGCCGCATTGCAGGCGGTAGACAAAGCCTATGCGTTGGTATCGTCCGCAACATCGTTGGGGGCGGCATCCCCGTCGGATTACGTGGAATCCAAGGCCGAGGTACTTGCGCACTTCGGCGATGCGCCAGCAGCGACCGCACTACTGAACAAGCTAATGGAAACACCGGAAACTGGAGCGGCGATCAGTTCGGCGCTGCTGCGGCTGGACCCGGCCTGGGACCCGATCCGCCACGACCCGCGCTTTCAGGCGCTGCTGAAGAAATACGCGGATGCGACTCCCGCTCCGGAGGCCAGCAGTGGTGGATGAACCATTAAGTTTCATGGCGCGCCTGAAGCAGCACCACTTATACGGAGTGGTAGTGGCCTACGCA
>JBOIBD010000357.1:0-1420 GCA_050739415.1 Gammaproteobacteria bacterium
GCACACGTTGAGATGTCGCCACCGTCGCTCCGGCGCATGGTCATAGCCGCACACGGTGGGACGGTTACAGTGCGGACACTTTTCCGCCGCCCACAACGCCGGGGTTTCCTCAACCCGAATCACCACCTGCTGTTCTTTCTTAAGATAATCCACACTCTTTACCCGCCAGGCGTCGCCCAGCATCAACAACTGTTGAAACATCTTTTCGGGTATCATCCCGGGCATTTCATCCAATTCTTCCCTTGCAATCAATCTTTTTACCAATTACAAACGTCGAAGAAGCTGTTTTAAATGGTTATGTCCACATGCTGTGTTTTGGCTCGTGCGCTTCTGTGCTTTTGGTGACTTTTGCGTTCCCGTGCAAAACGGCGCTCGCAAGTATAGCAAAAGGATAGCAACAAATTAAGAAGTGGAAGGGGGGCGGGGGGGGGGCGCGCAGGTCGGCGCGGCAAACCATCCCGATGGGTTCGACCTCGCGTGGATTTCTCGCAAAGGGACCGAATAGCCACTCTCTTGATTCGCTCAGACGGCTGTTTGACTTATTCGGCAAATTGTCAGCAGTTGTTTGACAGCAAATCTTTCAATTTTAAAAAACGCACGCCCAAACAACTGTTTTCGTTTCACTTCGGCGGGTTCATTAAAAATGGTCGTTTCGTCGGATGCTGAAACCGGTTGAAAAGCTGAAATCAAGCTGGCCTATTTCGCCAAAATAGCCGACAGGCCTGACCAGGGCTTTGCTGTTGCGTGCGTTGCCAAACAGGGACGCTTTTTGGTTTGACGTTTCCTGTCAATCGGCGTAGCAACCATAGAGATGCCATTTAGCCGAATAGCGCCGACTGCCCCTTGAGGTTTGGGTTGAGATATGAAATTTGAGCGTCCAAGTTGTCCCGCAATGCGGGAGAGTCTGGCCGCCGATGGCTGTGGTTCATCGCCAGATTCATATTATGCGAATCGTCCAATGCGAACAGAAACGCCACGCGGAAGCGATTTTGGCAATCTTCAATGACGCCATCATCAATTCCACGGCGTTATATGATTACAAGCCTCGAACCATTGAGATGATGACTGGATGGTTCGACGCCAAGTTGAAGGGGAAGTTTCCCGTTATTGGAATTGAGAATGATTCGGGCGAACTAATGGGTTTTGGCAGTTATGGCACATTCAGGACATGGCCAGCTTACAAGTATTCGGTCGAACATTCAGTGTCAATCCGAGCAGGATAAACACTCCAATAATCAACACCCACTGAAATGCCTCTGGAATGTGAAGTGGCTTGGAGAATACGTTGAGCATCATCATCGCGCAGGCTGTGTAGCTCGTGATATAAAGTTTGGTGCGAGTTGTCATGGTGCTTGGTTGCCTAACACAGTATTAGACCGCATTTTTGCGGTATAATACGTTTTTCATGCTTCTGCATATT
>JBOIBD010000358.1:0-1418 GCA_050739415.1 Gammaproteobacteria bacterium
AAAGACATCACACGGCATTTCAATACTGTATCCATCTGTCTGTCGAAAGGCCTTGGTTGTCCGGTAGGCACGGTGCTGGTGGGCTCGAAAGAATTGATCGCCAAGGCGCATCGTGCCAGAAAAATATTGGGTGGCGGCATGCGTCAGGCCGGCATACTTGCGGCTGCTGGTTTGTATGCGCTGGAACACACTGTCGAAAGGCTATCGCAAGACCACGCGAATGCCACGAGACTCGCAGAAGGACTGGCGCAAATAAAGCAAATTACGATTGATCTTGCCGCAGTGCAGACCAACATGGTTTTCGCTGACATTGCACCGGAGCATGTGAAGTCGCTGACGACTCATCTGCAGCAGGCAGGCATCCTCATACTGCCGAATGCCAATTTGCGCCTGGTTACGCATCTGGATGTCCAGGCCAGTGATATTCTAAAAATAATTGCAGCGTTCAAGGCGTATTTCAAGTCTGTATACACCGCATGATTCCCTCGGTTGCTATCGGTGATCTGATACTCCAGCCCATGCGCATCTTCTGCATCGGTCGCAATTACGCGGAGCACGTGAAGGAAATGAGCGCAGCGAAACCCACGGAACCAGTGGTGTTTATGAAACCCACCACAAGTCTGGTCTCGGAAGGAGAGCCGTTGATGTTACCCAAAGGACTGGGCAGCGTGCATCACGAGATGGAGCTGGTGGTGATGCTTGGGCGCGAAGGCCGGGAGATTCCGGCCGGTGCTGCGCTCGAGTGCGTTGCCGGTGTGACGCTCGGAATCGATCTCACCTTGCGGGATCTGCAGAATCGTTTGAAACAGGCTGGCCAGCCCTGGGAGCGGTCGAAATCTTTCGACGCCAGTGCTCCCGTTGGGAAATTTATCGCATGGCCGGCGAAATCTGATATTCAGAATATCGAAATGCTTTGCAAGGTAAACGGAGTGCGGCGTCAGCACGGCAATACGCACGACATGCTGTTTCCAGTGGCGGAAATCATCGCGTTCCTGAGTCGGCATTGGCAGTTGCTGCCGGGCGATCTAATTTTCACCGGCACGCCCGCCGGCGTAGGGCCACTTGTGGCGGGCGACCGCATTGAAATCGAGAGCCCCCAGATAGGCCGCTTCGCCTGGCACGCTGCCTGACTAGTCCGGCTCTACGACGGTTGGCGAGCTGTCGCCCAGCGGCTGTTTATGACTATGCCGCTGCCATACATAGATTGGCACGCCGAGCAACATCACGAGAGTCCCCCAGTACAACGAATCCTCGCCGGTGCCGGCCGAGGCCCAGAGGGCGAACGCAAACGCTAGACACGCGAGTACGATGTTGCGTACCGGTGCACGCAACGAGCGACTTTGTGCACGGCTCAGCACGATTTCCGCCATGGCGCAGAACATGTAGGGCACCAGCACAAAGAAGGTGTCGAGCAGCAA
>JBOIBD010000359.1:0-1408 GCA_050739415.1 Gammaproteobacteria bacterium
TCCTGTTGCTCCCGGCCACGACGCTCGCCTTTTTGGGGTATACAAGGATGAGGTACGATCCGAGGCAGCTTCTCCTGGTTGTCCGGCGTATGAAAGGCCCGATCGAAGGAGGCACGCTCAATCTTGCCCCCCATCCGCTTTTGCAGCTTCGTCATCACCGGCACCACCACCTCTTGATCCAAGACACCCTTGCCCATCACTTGGTAGTCGCAGATAAAGCCAGCCGCATCCTCAATCACCAGTACCTTGTGACCGTATTGGATGGGGTCCGGCTGCTTGCCCCGCTGGATCAACTCCGTGTGCGGCTCAAAAATGCTGAAGAGCTTTTCCGCGTTGGCCACCGTTTCACCCAACAGGACACGCCGCCGAGCCGTGCCACACACTTTCTCCGTCAACAGCAGGTAATGCAGCAATTCCTGCTCCCGTCCGCCCACCCCGGCGCCCAACCCCTCACTGGCGGTGGCCTCGACACGCAAGGCCAAAGCCCCAAGTAGTTGACGCGCCCGCTCCAAAAGATCCGCGGCCAAGCCCAGTAAACGCTGGTACCCCGGCTTGAGACGGTCTGCCCCTTTCCGCTTGGCACGCGCCGCCCGATCGATGTCACGCACGATCTTCTTGACATTCTTCAACACATGGCGGTGCTGACGCCAACCGGGTTGGCCATGCAACGCCGCCAACGCCGCTGCCAGCGTCACCACCTTGCGCAAGCCATCGCCGATCAAGCTGGACTCCGTCGGGTAATGGATGTTCGTTTCCACCACGAAGGTGTCGCCGCGCACCGACGCCATTGCCCGCGGCTGTAGGTCATGCCCAGCCCGGACGATCACGTCATTGATCTTTTTCACGGTTGCGGGTCGGAGTTTTATCAGGTTGTCTTCGATCCGCCGCCAATCAAAGTCCACTTCCTCCTCTTGCCAATCGCCAATACCCATGATCTGCCGTAAGCGGCGATGGTTTTCGGCCAAGTCTTGCAGCTTGTCGTAATCCAGGTTGCAGCCGAGCCGCACCGAGGCCAGGACAGCAATCTCCCAGTAGTTCATGCCGCGTCGGCCGCGTTTGCGGCTGGTGCTTTGGTTGACATCCTTACCCACCAGCGTCAGCAACTCTCGCCGCAAGGGCGCATGGCCGTAGAGGTGCTGCAACGCTCGCAAGATGGGGATGATCTCATCCCGACAGTTGAGATTGAGGGTGACCGCGTTGATGGGCAAGCAATCCAAGCGTTGCTCGGGACAGGCCAAACGCATGTTGATTTCTCCCTGAAGAAAGCAGTAGTTTCTCGTGGAAGGCCCAGGCTTGTTCACCAAGATAGACGTTTGTCGTACAATCTTCATTGCACGATTTGCTAAAAAAAGGCCAGGAAATGGCCCACATGCGCTTTTTCCGACGAACACTAGCTAGGGTAGAGCGC
>JBOIBD010000360.1:0-1406 GCA_050739415.1 Gammaproteobacteria bacterium
CCCTGATAACTATCGTGGTGATCTTCGTGATGTTGCTTTTCATCTACCGTTCTGTCGTCACCGTTGCGCTCATCCTCGCCATGGTCTTTATTGAATTGGCCGCGGCCCGAGGAGTCGTCGCATTCCTGGGAAACTACGGGATAATAGGGCTTTCGACCTTCGCAATTAACTTGCTGGTGTTAATGGCCATCGCCGCCGGAACCGATTATGCGATATTCATCATGGGCCGTTACCAAGAGGCACGCGGGGCGGGCGAGGATAGGGAAACCGCCTTCTACACCATGTTCCACGGCACCGCCCACGTCGTCTTGGGCTCGGGGCTGACCATTGCCGGTGCGATGTACTGCCTCAGCCTCACCCGACTGCCTTATTTCCAAACCTTGGGCGTCCCCTGCGCGGTGGGCATGCTGGTAGCGGTTTTCGCCGCGTTGACCCTCGGGCCGGCCATCCTCACCGTGGGCAGCTTTTTCCATCTCTTCGACCCTAAGCGACAGATGAGGATCCGGGGATGGCGGCGGGTAGGCACCGCCATCGTCCGTTGGCCCGGACCCATTCTCGCGGTATCGGTCGCAATAGCACTTATCGGTCTCCTCGCGCTGCCGGGATATAAGACGGATTACGACAACCGCCACTACATGCCCGCCACTATGCCGGCCTTGGTTGGATATGCGGCCGCCGACCGACACTTTTCGCAGGCCAGGATGAACCCCGAATTGTTGATGATCGAGTCCGACCACGATATGCGTAATCCGGCGGACATGCTTGTCATAGACAAGATCGCCAAAAGTGTCTTTCACCTGCCTGGTATCGGCCGTGTGCAGGCGATAACGCGGCCGTTGGGAACTCCGATCGAGCACACGTCGATACCATTCCAGATCAGCATGCAAAACACCACTAACGTGGAGAACTCGAAGTATATGCATGAGCGGATGAAAGACATGCTGATTCAGGCGGACGCGATGACGGACACGATCAACACGATGCAGCGCATGTACACCATCATGGAAAAGCTGGTCGGTACCACTCACCACATGGTCGGCGAAACACACGAAATGCTTGAAGTCACGAATGAACTGCGAGACCACATTTCGGATTTCGATGATTTCTGGCGGCCTATTCGCAACTATTTCTACTGGGATAAGCATTGCTTCGACATCCCCATCTGCTGGTCGCTGAGATCCATATTCGATACTTTGGACGGTATCGACGAGATCAGCGATAAATTCGGCGATCTCACCAAGGACTTGGACCAGCTGGATGTGCTGATGCCGCAGATGCTGTTGCAGTTCCCGCCGATGATCGCCACCATGCAGACGATGCGGACCATGATGCTGACCATGCACAGCTCAATGTCCAGCTTGTACGACCAGATGGACGCCATGAGCGAAAACTCGACCGCTATGGGG
>JBOIBD010000361.1:0-1398 GCA_050739415.1 Gammaproteobacteria bacterium
GGCATAAAGCGTGCTGAAACCGCCACCATGCTTGATGATGACGCAGCGGCCGAAACCTTCCTTGCGTCCTTCGAATACGATGCGGCCATCGCCGGCTGCGACAATCGGCGTGCCCGAAGGAGCGGCATAGTCCACGCCATAATGCGGGCGCACGATATGTAGCACCGGATTCATGCGGTGCAGGCTGAAGCCCGAGCTGATGCGCGTGTAAGCTACCGGCGCACGCAACAAGGCTTTGCGCACACTGCGGCCGTCGGGTGTGTAGTAATCGGTGTGGCCCGAAGGATCGGTGAAGCGCACGATACGGTAGGTTTTGTCGGGAGTCACGAAATCAGCGGCCAGAATTGGCCCGTTCGTGACCTGCTCACCCTGACGATGGATCTTCTGGTACAGAACCGTAAAAGAGTCACCGCTACGGATGTCGTGGGCGAAGTCTATGTCCCAGCCGAACAGATGAATTAGTTGCATGGTGACAGGATCGGACAAACCCGCGCGACCGGCAGCGACAAACAGCGAATTTTCGATGACACCGTGAGCATAGGCGACCGAAGTTTCCGTAGGGATGTCTGCGATACTGGCTTGATACCCGACAGCGGTCCTCGCGACCTTCAGCATATGCGCATCATCCAGTTTCATGCTCAGACCGAGTATCCGTCCATCAGCATCATGGCTGATCGTGATGACTTGGCCGACACGGATGCGTTTCAGACGGTCGGTGTCACCACCCAATACCATAATAGTATGCAGATCAGTCGCACTTAGATGATTGGCATCGAGCAGCCGTCCCAAGGTGTCGCCGCGATGCACCGTGAAGGATGTGATCTCGGTGCCCGGAGCCACAGGAACAACTTTGGCGACGGTCAAGGGAGTTGAAAGCGCTGTGAGTGAGGTGGATGGCGTCGGTAAAGCGGACGCGCGTGCCACCGTACTGATGGTGGGGGCGGTTAGTGCGGGAAGACTGTTATGGCCGGCAGTGGCGGCGGAGGTGAAGAACAACTGGAATGTTCCGCCGCCGGTCACGGCCAAGGCCAGCAGCAGCCAGAAACGGCGGCGCACGCGCGGCACGCGGATCTTGTGGACGAATGCTTCGCCGCCTGGCTTATAATCCACTTTGAGCTGACTGCTGGGCGCGGTCATTTAGTTAGTGTCCCCATCCCGAACGCGAAAACCGGGTAACACTAGCCTGCCGGACCTTGTGGGTCAACCCTAAACCCATGCTAAATCATGGGGATAAGTGAAAAATCTCCCCCAGCCCTGAACTTTTAAGGGCCATTTTCAGGAGCATAGGCATGCCGACGCCCGCTGAGGCACTGGCGGAACTCCGCCGGGGCGCCGACGAAATCCTGCTGGAAGCCGAGCTGGCGGAGCGCCTCAAGGCCGGCCGGCCCCTACGTGTCA
>JBOIBD010000362.1:0-1393 GCA_050739415.1 Gammaproteobacteria bacterium
AATCACAACAGCACGGGCTATAGGTCTACTGGGCGTCCCTTGAGGTACAAGTGCCTCAGCTTTTCGCAAGATATTGAGGATAGCATCAAATGGTGACTGCTTCTCAGGAATTTGGCGTATTTACCTCTTCGCACCTTGTGGACAGAATGAGGCTTTGATACCTTTATCGGCGATTTCAACCAAGATGGCTCGATGGGCTTGGTGCATCCGCCTGGTGTTGCTAGAGGTGCGGTGTTGCTACCTACGCCGAGCGATACTCCAGGGAATATTTGTTTTCGAGCTGTGGTCAATAAGGTAGATGTAACGGCTGTCTTGCGCGTCTTTTTCGGCTATGGCAAACCGTGGTACAGCTCTGACGAGGCCGTCCCGGACTGTCGATGACTGACGGCCTTCTAGAGCTGCATACATTACCTGATAGGCACTTCTAGCAGCATCAAACAATTTATACGTGGATAGCTCTTGGCGCTTTACATCGATTGTTCCGGGAAGAGGCGCCATGTCGAGTATGTATGGATTGCGGGCGTGATCTGGAAACCGCATCGAAGCGAGAGAGCGTTGGTCGGCATACTTTTGACGTAGAGCGGCGAGATAACGTGCGCCTAGGCCTGGTCGTATCCGATTTAGATGGTGTTCTGTGTAGCGATTTAGCATAGACATCTTGCCAGATATGGAGCCCATTGGATGCGTGGTGAGCAACAGGACGTGAGTGCAACCGTCGTCTACGGCTGGCCGAAACGGTAGAGCGGTGAGAACCCCTCCATCAATGGCCCGCCGCCCCCGATAGGTCGTTGTTCCCCTTAGCGCTACAGGCAGCCATGCACTTGCGCGGAGAGCTTCGCGCAGTTCCTCAACTGAATTCAGTCGTTCAGTTACGAGGGTTTCCATCTCATCCACAAGCGTGATCATTATATGCAGGGGAATTGGAGATTTGAGGATGTATTCATAGTCGACAGGTTTGATATTTTGCATTACCTCATCGAAGGCATAGTCGAGATTTAGTACCGATTTATTTGTGAAAATGTTACGAGGATTTAGAAATTTCTGCGTATTGAGGTCGTCAAAGTATATTGATAGTGGATACCATGTGCCGCCCGCCATGTAATACGCACAGTTAATAGCGCCAGACGAGGCCGCATAAACCGCATCTATCGCATTCGAAAATCCTAGATCATCAAGTACGGTAAGCATGCTTGCCGAAACCACGCCGCGCATGCCTCCGCCCTCAACGGCGAGTCCGAGCTTGGCGTTGTCTGTACGTTCCCCTGGCATGCTGCCGTCTTGCCGGCGTTTCCGTAGGAGAGTTAGAACCGGGTGGTTAACGTCCCAGGCCTCTGCAGTCATGGGATTGTCCCGGCTGGCCGTTGCTGTCGTAATGGATTCCTGAGCCTGAGCC
>JBOIBD010000363.1:0-1390 GCA_050739415.1 Gammaproteobacteria bacterium
AGATCCTCCCGGTTAGATCACACGCACTTGAGTATATACAAGAATTTGTAAATTTCCAGTTTTGCAAAGATTTTTTGCCAATTTGGACGCAAATTCGTCATTCGAAGACAAATTTCATCGTGTTGAGCGGTCATGAATGACATTTTGCAGATAATTTTCACCGTGAACGTGCATCAATCACGTGTCAGCGATGTGTTTGAGAATGGTTTGCCATTGCTTCGTCGTGACCGGGGTGATGGATAGACGATTGCCACGACGCAATATGAGCATGTCCTTGAGCGCGGCATGACGACGCAGTTCGGTGAGTGTGAATGTCTGTCTGAAACGTCTCACCAGGGTCACATCGATGCAATACCAGAGAGGGTTTTCAGGGCGGCTGCGTGGATCGTAATGATGATCTTCAGGGTCAAAAGCCGTGAGATCCGGATAGCCTTCGCGGGTTACTTTCATGTTGCCGACGATGCCTGGTTCAGCACAGCTTGAATGGTAGAAGAAGGCCAGATCACCCTTGCGTATCTGATCGCGCAGCATGTTGCGCACCTGGAAATTACGCACGCCATCCCAAGCGGTGCTCTTGCGCGGCGACTTGGCAAGATCATCGATGCCGAAGCTGCTGGCATCGGATTTCATCAGCCAGTATTTCAAGTTCTTTCCCTGTCAGATGCTTTAGTGATGTAGGTGCCGCGTTCCGTGATCACACCTGTAAGCGGCACGTCCCAGGAGGCTTCATCGATGTGCTCAAGCCGTTGGAATTCGTACGCCAGGCCCAGTAACAGCGGTTTGTTCGCGCCGACTTTCAGGAAAGCGAAGGTGCGGTCGTAGAAGCCGCCGCCCATTCCCAAACGATGGCCAGCGCTGTCGAAAGCCACCAGTGGTGTGAGCACCAGATCCAAATCTTGTGGAGCAATTCCAACAGAATCAGTGGTCTCGGGTTCGGGGATGCCGATGCGATTTGGACGCATCCTCATGCCGGGCTCCCAAGGATGGAATCGGAGTGCGGCGGTGCGTGTTGCCGGCACGACCGGCAGATAAATCTGTTTGCCGTCTCGGTATGCATAGCGCAGCAGTGGTTCCGGGTTCAACTCTCCATCCACCGCCACATAAGCGGCCAGATGCCGTGAAGATTGGTAACAGGACAGGGTGATTAGTAACGCTGCCAGCGACTCCGCCGCTTGTGCGCGGGTTACACTGTCGAGTACACGCCGGCGGGCGCGCAGGTCCCGGCGCAGAGTGTTACGGGTAGTCATGGGAGGAAATCTTCACTAGAGGGAATCTTAAAGAGGCGTCTCCCATCGGTGCCGTTACCGGCTTTCGCCCTTGAACCAAAGGTTCAGGTGGAGCCGACTGCGATGCTTTAGGCTTTCCGCTGCATGGCGGACCTGCACACCGT
>JBOIBD010000364.1:0-1386 GCA_050739415.1 Gammaproteobacteria bacterium
GATGGTGTCCAAACGGTCGGCGATGTTGAGCGCGGTAAGAATCCGTATCAGGGTGTCGGTCTTGCCTATCCCGGTATCTTCAAGCCGGATGACGGAACGGCGCGCCACGCCGGCGAGCTCAGCCAAATGTTGCTGGGTCAGCCCTTGCGAGATACGTTGCTGCCGCAACCGGGTACCCAGCTGCTGGAGTGCATCCTTGGGTCTTACTGTTTGCCACATGTGTCACATTATACAATAGATATAGGTATAAAGTGACATATGTGTCATATATGGATGGTGGTGGCATAATCCCCCTTTCCGGGCTGCCACCGCCACCAAACCCCGCCAAATACGTGTGGTGCTGGTGGATTACTTGGCCGAGTGGTGCGCACCCCGCAAGGCCATGGCGCTGGTGCTGGACGAAGTGGTGGAGGAATATCGCGACCGGCTGCGGGTGATGAAAGTGAACGTGAAGCAGGAGCCGCAGACTGCGCGTCACTACGGCGTGCGCAGCAAACCGACCCGGATGCTGTTCAAACACGGCTTGGTGGAAGCCCAGAAAACCGGCGCTTTGTCCAAGTCTCAGCTCAAGGCTTTTATCGAATTGAATCTGAGTTAGTCAGCACCCAACGGAGCGATGTTGTTCAACTAAACTAGGTTGGTCGCGCGAGATTGCTGGTATGGAATGAATATCCAACCAAGAGGTGTCTTCATGAAAATATCACTGCCTCTCAGCCGCTTATTGTTTGCCGCCGCCATGATCGCCTTGGGTATTACCGGTCTCGTGAACGGTGATTTTGCCCTGGCATGGCAATACGTTCCCCCTCATTTGCCCGGCCACACAGTCATCGCCTATCTCTGCGCTATCATCGAGCTGGCGCTCGGCGTTGGTCTGCTGTTCAAACCCACCCTCAGGCTGACCTGCCGCATTCTGTTTCCCTATATGCTGCTCTGGCTCTTGGTGCAGGAAATCCCTGCCGTGGTTCAAGCGCCGCTGGATCCCGCTTCCTGGGGACGCGGCAGCGAGATTGCGATTATTACCGTGGGTGCCTGGTGCCTGTTTGCTACGCAGACCGGAGCCTGGGAATCGCAGCATCTCAGGTCTGCAGTTGGATCCCAGGGCATTCGCGCCGCGCGCTGGTTGCTGGTCGTCGCGCTTCCATTTATCGGCCGGGAAGTCATCGTGGATGCAGTGAAATACGGCGACAAGGTCATGCAGCCCTGGCTGCAGTGGTTACCTCACCCGATGGCCTGGGCCTGCCTGACCGGTATCGGTAGTTTCGCAGCCTGCCTGGGCTTGTTGTTCGGGGTCTGGCCGCGCCTTGCGGCCGCAACGGAAGCGGCCATGTTGGGCCTCATCACCGTCGCCTACTGGACTCCCGATCTTTACACCGGCCGGACCGCCAC
>JBOIBD010000365.1:0-1382 GCA_050739415.1 Gammaproteobacteria bacterium
GAGATGCTGCTTCCACGTTACCACCGATGCGAATGCGTTGCGGTGTCGTAGGCTTCGGCGGTGGCGGCACCGCCGGCCTGAGCACCTCGCCGGTGCTGACCTTGAACTTGGCGCCGTGGTTCGGCCTGTATCTGGCTTTTGGCCGGAGCCCCTGGCGGCATTCGGCGGAAACATTCGCTACAGGGAGAAGCGGACCGTCGCGGGGCCTTTCCCATTCACGGTAACCCGGGCCTCGTAACTGCCCGGACCAAGCTTCACGTTGTTACCGTAGTGGGTGGTCTCGAGGCTCTTGTCGGCCACATGCATGCGCGCCACTGGAAGCGACATCCATTTCCCGCGCTTAGGGGAAAGTTCCCGGTAGCTGATGGCCACCGTCGCATCCTCCACCGGCTTGTCGCTTTTCACCACGAAAGCGACCATGTGGTGATTAGGAGGCACGGGGCCGTTTAGCGTATTGGGTTCTGCACCGCTATCCCTCACCATTTCGGCTTTTGGCCCGCTGAAGGATTCAGCAGGCAGCACTTTCAGTGTGACCGAGTAAGTACCCGCCATGGCCGTCTTGCTGACGTTCAGCGTTTGGGCATCCCCAGGCACGAGCAGACTGGCAAACGCGAACGTCATCGCCACGGCCAGAGACAAACGGACTGCATTTTTTGTTCTCATAATGACTCCAATCGCTGCAACGAATCCAAGCCCGGCGGCTAGAAAATGTGCCGTGCTCGAGAAAAAATTCAATCCACCACCAGCCTACGCACACCGTCCATAGGCGGACAATACAGTGAAAGCTATATGGGGCTCTCATTTGTATCCCGATGGCGAGCGCGAACGTTTTCACGCGGTCACCTGCATTTCTCTCTTGCTTCCTACCACCACGGGGTTGGTAAAAAGGACGGCATTCGGAATTACGATTCGCTGGCCATCCCGCGCGCTGACGACCCTGGCTCGCGTCTGAATGTCATCGACTCTATTCCGCTCGCGGCATATCAGCTATTTGCCGTATTCCGATACTTTCAGCAGATTCGGTAATTTTGGTGGTGTGTCCGGAACGCATCCTGTACCCGGAGGCAACCTGTACTTCATTTGGGCGGTGGGGCTCGTCTTTTGCGGCGTTGGAATCATCTTCTTGTATAAAACAATTACTACTAGCCTGGTTAATTCACCAGACTACAGAAACGTAGCGCTGAATGAACCATTGGCGTACGCGAACAAGTGGAACAGCAAAAATGTGAGTCTCCTTCTCTTTCCAGCGCAATCTCTTGGCCTGGGAAACCACCTCTGCAGACAGCTCCACCTTGAACTTCTGCCAGCGAACAGGTTGGAACTGCCGAGAGGAACTAAGAGGAATCGAAAGCCAGCGCCACGGTTTGGAACAGAGATTGAAA
>JBOIBD010000366.1:0-1380 GCA_050739415.1 Gammaproteobacteria bacterium
GTATTGTTCAGAACGATGTTTCCTGCATAGTTGTAAATACCATATGAAGTCACGCCAGCACTTGGTAGGGTGGTGTTGCTGACCACGTTATTCCGTACGGTGCTGTTGGCTGCATTGACACCAATTCCAACTTCCTCACCACCCCCGGACGTAACGCCTGAGACGATGTTATCGCTTATCGTCGCGCCGGTACCTGTGCTTAAAATACCAAATGTGTTGCCGGTAGTGGTGTAGCCGGAATTCACCACCTGGTTGTGCTCCACCAGTGCACCTGGACCAGTGGTCCAAATGCCGAGATAGTAATTGGTATCGAGCAGTACATCCTGCACCACATCCCCGCTGCCGTTGAGGTAGATGCCCGCAAAGAACCCGCGCACGATGCCGTTCTTGATGGTGACGTTATTGGCCTCGCTGAAGATACCAATTTCGGTGGTGCTGGTGCCGGCGGCTCCCCCATCCACCTTCCAGCCGTTGAGATCCAGCGTCACGTTGTTGGCGTTGATGGTGATGGCGACACCCGAGGTCTGGGCGGTGCCGAGTTTGCCGGTCAGACAGTAGATGCCCTGTGCGGTGATGGTCGCCGGTAGTGAAGTGATGGCCGTGCAGTTGATGGTCTCGGCCTTAATGGATGTGGCCAGTAGGGCCATAATGAGCGTAAGCGTCAGACGTGGAATACTCATGCTGATCTCCTCGAAGTTGATTAGCTTGTACAACAATCAGCGGGCGCAGGATCGTGCCCACTGCCAGAAATAATTACTCACCACTTCAAACTTGCGATGGTGACTCATCGCCTTTAAGCAGTTACCCATTGCGATTTCTCCTTGCTGATTTCCGTTCTGATTAAATTCGCCTTTCATACCTGTCAACCGCTGCTTCCACGTTTGCGATGCTCTGGCATGTGCCTTTTCCGCCTTACCAACCAGAGCAAACCACCGAGCACCAGTGCATCCAGCCATGTCAAACCACCTCCGCCGCTGGAATGTGACCCAGTCGCGCCGTAGATCAGGATGTTGACGGTGGAAACATTGGAGGTTGAAACACCATTACTTGCAGAGAACGTGAAACTATCCTGGCCGCTGTAGTTGGTCGCTGTTGTATAGGTGAAGGCACCCGTCGCCGCAGTGAGCGTGACGCTGCCATGCGCAGGTTCGGTCACGATGCTGTAGGTGAGCGAGGTTCCAGATACCGGATTGGTGGCGCTCAGCGTGCCACTCACCGGCGTGTCGTTGCTGGTCTGGTAGGCGCCATCCTTGGTGACGGGTGCGGTGTCCCCCGTGTTTACGGTAACGGTTACGGTAGCCGCGTTAGAAGTCGCGGTGCCGTCATACACCGAAAACGTAAAGCTATCCGGCCCCGAGTAATTATTGGCTGGGGTGTAAG
>JBOIBD010000367.1:0-1376 GCA_050739415.1 Gammaproteobacteria bacterium
CAACGGCATCCTCAATGTATCCGCCAAGGACAAAGCCACCAGCAAGGAACAGAAGATCACCATCAAGGCCTCTTCAGGATTGTCGAAGGAGGACATCGAGCGCATGGTGAAAGACGCGGAAGCCCATGCTGAAGAAGACCGCAAAGCCCGCGAGCTGGTGGATGCGCGCAACCAGGCGGAAAACCTTGTGCACTCGAGCGAGAAAACCCTCAAGGAATTGGGTGACAAAGTCACAGGTGAGGAACGCGCCCGGGTCGAGTCCGCCATCCGTGATCTCAAGGAAGTCGTCAAGAAAGACGACAAGAGCATCATCGAAACGAAAGCCCAGGCGCTGGCAGAAGCCTCCGCCAAGCTGGCCGAACGCCTGTATGCGGCCAAGTCTGAAGAAGCAAAAGCTGGGGATGCACAACCGCAAGCGCAAAGCGGCGACAGCAAAGGCAAGGACGATGTGGTGGATGCAGAATTTGAAGAGGTCAAGGACGACAAGAAACAGGCTTGAATATTAATGGTAAACCATGAGCCAACCTCCCGCACCGGAGCTTGATGCAAATCCGGATGCGGGCGTTTCTTTGATGCGGACGGGAATACGAATGGGCAAGGGGCGGCTGGAAGCATTCAGTGACGGTGTGCTGGCGGTCATCATCACTATAATGGTCCTGGAAATGAAAGTGCCGCACGGTGCCGGCCTCGACGCGCTTACATCGGTGCTGCCGGTGTTTCTGGTCTACGTGTTGAGCTTCGTCTATATCGCCATTTACTGGAACAATCACCATCATTTGCTGCGCTCGGTGGAACACATTGATGGCCGGGTGATGTGGGCCAATCTGCATTTGCTGTTCTGGTTGTCGATGATTCCGTTCGTGACAGGCTGGATGGGCGAAAATCATTATGCAGCCTTGCCCACGGCGGTGTATGGCGTAGTGCTGTTGCTTGCAGCGGTGGCATGGCAGCCTTTGCAGCACGGATTGATCGCCTGCAATGGCGGGCGTGATTCACGTCTGGCCAAAGCTGTGAAGGGTGATATGAAAGGGAAACTGGCCATTGTGTTGTATGCACTGGGCGTCGGCCTGGCGTTCGTCAATCAATGGATTGCCGATGCGCTGTACATCCTGGTGGCCGTCATGTGGCTGGTTCCCGACCGACGTATTGAGAGGATGTTGTCTGAATGAGCAAGCGCGATTACTACGAAGTGCTGGGGGTGACGCGCGGCGTGCCGGAAGCCGAGATCAAGAAGGCCTATCGGCGTCTTGCGATGAAATACCACCCGGACCGCAACAGTGGTGATGCACATGCGGAGAGCAAGTTCAAGGAAATCAGTGAAGCCTATGAAGTGCTGACCGATGCGCACAAGCGTGCGGCCTATGATCAATTTGGCC
>JBOIBD010000368.1:0-1372 GCA_050739415.1 Gammaproteobacteria bacterium
CGCCGTTCCGGTGTGAAGTTTATGCAGGACTGGGCCGGGTACACGGACCTCAACACCAAACTCGCGGCGCCGGTGGCAAGCTATCAACTGCCGCCGCAATATAATCGCAAGAGTACGCGCAGCATGGGACCGGTGGCGCTCATGTCCACCCGCGCCACGGAACTGGCGCTGGAAGACGCAGGTCTGCTCAAGGATCCGGTGCTTACCTCGGGCCGCACCGGCATCGCCTACGGCGCCTGTTCTGGCAGCACGGAACCGGTCGTGGCTTTCGGCCGTATGGCCAGCACCGGAAGCATGCGCGGCATCACGTCCAGCACCTACATCCAGATGATGAGCCACACCGGCGCGGTGAACATCAGTCTGTTCTTCGGCATCACCGGACGCATCATCCCATCGAGCAGCGCTTGTACCTCCGGCAGTCAGGCGATCGGTTTTGGCTACGAGACCATCAAGTACGGCAAGCAGACCGTGATAATCGCCGGCGGCGCGGAGGAGCTGAGCGTCGGACCGTCCGCGGTGTTCGATACCCTGTTTGCCACTAGCACGCGCAACGACGCGCCGCAGACCACGCCGCGTCCCTTCGACCGCGACCGCGATGGTCTGGTGGTGGGTGAGGGCGCGGCAACCCTGATTCTGGAGGAACTGGAACACGCGCAGCAGCGCGGGGCACGGATCTATGCGGAAGTGCTGGGTTTTGGCAGCAATGCCGATGGTTCCCACATCACCCAGCCCGAGGTACGGACCATGGCCATCGTGATGCAACTGGCGCTGGAGGATGCCGGCTTGGCGCCGGACGCGATCGGTTACGTCAATGCTCACGGCACCGCCACGGACCGCGGTGACATCGCCGAATCGATCGCCACCAATCAGATTCTGGGCAAGCACGTGCCCATCAGTTCGCTGAAAAGTTATTTCGGCCATACGCTCGGCGCTTGCGGCTCGCTCGAAGCCTGGCTCAGCATCGAGATGATGCGCGACAACTGGTTTGCGCCCACCATCAACCTGGACAATCTGGATCCGGCCTGCGCGGAACTGGATTACCTGACCGGTGACGGTCGCAATCTCGAGGTGGAGCACGTCATGAGCAATAACTTTGCCTTTGGCGGAATTAATACAAGTCTCATCTTTCGGCGCTGGAACGGTGCTGGTCGTTGACCGCTAAAGATTTTGATACAGCGCGCGCACATTTTCCGTAAAAGCCGCAAACGAGATTCCATAACGCCGTTCATAGAACAATCTACCGGTATGAGGTGGTTGGGTGTAATCCCGCCCCTGCGGCACCAGCCAGTAATTCTGATGGCCCAGCAGCAGTAACTGCACGATGGAACCTGGCAGCATGGCCAGGAAGGTCCTGCGCTGGCTGCGATAACTG
>JBOIBD010000369.1:0-1371 GCA_050739415.1 Gammaproteobacteria bacterium
GGCGGGCACAAAGCCCCTTGATCCCTCATGCACTCTGTATGCTGGGATTGCCGACAGCCTTGGTCGTGTTCAACGAACGGAGGCAGCTCTCATTTGTCAGTCCCCTCCCAGCGTCGTTGCACGCGTCACTGCATCCATCCTGCCCAGCTGTGCAGAACACTTTGTGGCTCACTTCAAGGCCCACCACGCTCAGTCGCTGATCCAGCATTCGGTCTGTCACCGCATCTCAACCCTCTCTACAATTGCGGTTAAGGCCGTCGCTGGGCGCGACAGGGCACCTGGGGGTCCAGTGAAGCTGGCGAGGTTGCAGGCACTTGAGGCTCACCAGTCGTCGTTGTGGCTCACCACCCTGCCCACCGAGCCTGGCCTGACCTTGAGTTGTACGCAATGGCGGATTGCGGCTCGTCTGCGTCTAGGTCTTCCTGGCAACCCGTCGCATGACATCGATGGCGTATCGTGTGACCATAAGAAGGCGGCTGCGGCCGACTCGTGGCACTCGCTGTGCTGCATGCAGAAGTGCGGTGCAGATATCACCTATCGTCACAATTGTATCTTGCATGACCTACGGGACTTTGCAAGCCTTGCCCATCTCCCTGTACGCATTGAACCTGCTGAGTTGCATGACCAGCGCAAGCTGCGCCCTGACATCCAAGTGCATCTACCAGATATGACCCTCCTTGGAGATGTGACCGTGGTTCACCCTACGGCGAAGCGCTGGACTTCCCTCGCTGCCTCTGAGCGCGGTGTCATCGCCGTTGGAGATGCCGCCGATGCGGTGAAGCATGACAAGTACGATGAGCTCGCCAGTGGCTTGGCGTGCGAGTTCGTGCCTTTTGTGCTGTTCACGTACGGCGGGTTCCATGACAGTGCGCGGAGGTTTATCAACCGGTTGTGCGCTTCGCTCGATCCGGTGACGTCCCTGGTGTCCGCTGATGAGTGGCGCATGGCGGTCCAACGACAGATCGCGATGTCGGTGCAGCGCGGCAACGCAGACATCATGATCCACGCAGGGCAGCATGCGCGCGATGCAGTGTTCCACCGCCGCCGACTCCGCGTGCGTGCCTCGCATTTCCTGCCCTCGTTCTCCTCTCCTCTCCCGTGGCCTGTGCGTTCTCCTGCGTCCTCTTCGGGTGCCGCGCCCTCTTGTGTGCATACTGTAACTCTGTCTGCTAGTGTACCACCTCCAGCTGTGAGCGCTGTGCAGGCCTCTCCTTCTGCTGGGGGTGGCGTTGAGGTGATGACTGAGCGCTCTGCGCTCACGGGACCAGCCGCTGCGTAGGCGGTGGCGGTCCATGCCGCGGCGTGCGCCCCCTGTTCTGTAACATAGATCATCATCATCTGTACATCGCGACCGAGCACTGGGAGGTGGAC
>JBOIBD010000370.1:0-1365 GCA_050739415.1 Gammaproteobacteria bacterium
CCTGTGGACCATCGCGCACCACTACGACGTCAAAGTGACACAACTGGCTCAATGGAACGGACTCACCAGCAAGAGCGTACTGCACATAGGTCAGAAACTCACCATCTGGCCACACCATGCACATGCGGTCGATACAGCCTACGAGACCGGCCCCGAACCACAAGACATCCAGCGAACCGTTGTCTACACGGTGCGCGAGGGAGATTCCCTGTATTCCATCTCCTCACGCTTTCGGGTAAGCGTCGCCGATATTGCCAGCTGGAACGGCATCAGCGAGCAGGATTATCTGCATGCCGGCGAACGACTCAAGCTCTACGTGGATATAGCTGACCAATCCAGCAGCGGCTAGGTTTTCAAGATAATCCGAATATGCTATCGCGTGGTCAATTCTTAAGGAGTCCTTATGGGCTTTCTCGCCGGTAAACGTGCACTCATCGTAGGCCTCGCCAGCGAACGTTCCATCGCCCACGGCATCGCCGCCGCCTTCAAACGTGAAGGCGCGGAATTGGCGTTTACCTACCAGGGTGAACGTCTCAGGGAACGCGTGGAAAACATGGCTGGGGAATTCGGCTCACAACTTACCTTCCCCATGGACGTGGCCAGCGATGCGGAGATTGATGCGGCCTTTACTGTACTGCAGAAACGTTGGGACGGACTCGACATCATCATCCATTCCGTGGCGTTCGCACCTCGCGAGCAACTGGTCGGCAACTACGCCGACGTCGTAACCCGTGAAGGTTTCCGGATCGCCCACGATATCAGCGCTTACAGTTTGGCGGCGCTCGCCAAAGCTGGACGCCCACTAATGCAGGGACACAATGGCGCACTCCTCACGCTGACCTATCTGGGTGCGGTGCGCGCCATACCGAATTACAACGTAATGGGGCCGGCCAAAGCGAGTCTCGAAGCTAACGTACGCTTCCTTGCCAACGCACTGGGACCCGAGGGCATCCGTGTCAATGGCATCTCTGCCGGACCCATCAAGACTCTGGCAGCCGCCGGCATCGGCGGCTTCCGGGCAATCCTTGAGCACGTGCAAAAAATGACACCGCTGCGAAAAAACGTAACCATCGAGGATGTCGGGAATGCAGCAGCGTTTCTGTGTTCCGACCTGGCCGCCGGCATCACCGGGGAAATCCTGTACGTCGACGCCGGCTACAGCCGCGTGGGTATGAGCATCAGCTAAATCTCGCTCAGAGAATTTGGAAAGCCGGCTCGCAGTACAGGCCTGCCTTTAGTGGAACTTGCGAGCGTCTATTCCTGTAGATTGTTGAGATGGACTGCAATCTTGGCGTGTTGGCGCAGATTCTCCAGGTAGGCAGCAAATTCAGCCTGCGCGTTGAGCCGCGTCAATTCCTGCATCTA
>JBOIBD010000371.1:0-1358 GCA_050739415.1 Gammaproteobacteria bacterium
AGACGCCGTTCGCAGGGAACTTGCTCAGGTAGCTGCTAGGGTGAGCGCTTCAGGAGGGGCCTAAATGCGCATACCGTTGGCCGTTGCCTTGTGCTGCACTCGTTCTCGCCGGTTGCTCAAAATCGCCAGTCGACTCGGCTATCAAAGCAGCTAACGCCGTATCGCTGCACGTCATGAGCAACCTTGTTGAGAAGAACGCCTCACACCAGACTGAAGGGCTTATCCGCAATCTGCAGCAACGCTCTGATTGCCAGCAATATATCGACGCGCTGCGCGAAGCGGGCCGGGGATCACCCTATGAAGGAGCTACCGAGTACCGAATCGCGCACGTCTACCACGACGCGCAACACGCTGGATGTGAGAAGCCGGACTGACCTAACGCGACCCGTACCGGCCGCTCACGTATGACTGCTCACGAGCGCTCGGCCCGCTTCTACAACCAACGTCGACCGCACAGCCCCCCCTTCGGCTACCGCGCTCCGACTCAGGTACAAATCGAATGGCGACAAAGCGCTAGAATCCACCGCGAACTCACCGCATCCGGGCACTTTGTCCGCCACGGCAGAGTTCCTACGCAAAAGTGGACACCGAGGATCAGAAGTTTTTAGCCTTAACCCAACTGCCCATGAAAACGGGGTAGAACTCGGTTAGGCTGCCGTGCCTCAAGTCGAGCACTAATGCTTCGGAAGGCTTTGCAGCGTGTTTACGCCCCATGCCGATGCCTGTCCAGTAATAACCCAGCCACTTTGTGCCTTCTGCAGCACCATGGTCATGGCGCCCTTATAGATAACCTGTTGGCTTTTTTGCGTATCGGTGAACGTCACGGGGTAGATAAAGTAGGCGTGCCCCCCATGCAACTCGCTGTAAATTGGCCTGCCCATAGAAAGCGTGCCGAGATTTGCCTGAATAGTCTTGTTGTTGGCTTTGTAGTCGTGCATCCAGTCGGCACAGGTCTGCCAGGCATAGGGCGGGAACCCATCAATAATGGACGCGTGCGGTGCACATGCAGCAATAACTGACTTGAAGTCGCCTTTGTTTATGTTGACAACCCACCTCTCGACCGTGGCTTGTACATCCGACGCATCCGAAGCGAACGCGGGAGTCGCAGCCAGCATGGATATAGCGCAAACGGCAGCATTTGCTACAAGTCTAACGGCGATGTTCATAGAACTCTCCCGGACATCATGTTTGCTGAAAGCGGCCTAACGCCGAGGTAAGCGGCCGATGGCCCGCGGTCCTGGCTTGGGCATGGGACACTCCTTAAAGTTAGTTCAGGGTGTCCACTAGAACCGAAGAAACTATCCGGTCCGCTCAAACGCGTAGGTAGACGACGACGCGCTCGACATATAGCTTAGTGT
>JBOIBD010000372.1:0-1354 GCA_050739415.1 Gammaproteobacteria bacterium
GGGCAGTTCGTCCTTCTGGCCATCGAGATATCGGGACAGGCGCAGGCAGAGTTGGCGGGAATCGAGCTTGTCATTTTTGCGCCGGCGTTCGGGATGCAGGCGCACTGGGCTGATGACCAGGCTGTGGCCGCCGGCCTGGACCAGTTGGTAATGCAGGGTGTACCCGAAGCCGCAGCTTTCATAGACGGTCCAGACGGTGTGGCCGGCCTGGACCCTCTCGCGCACCCAGGCGACTAGGCGTTCGGGCGAGAAACTCATTGCGGGTTTGGGATGCTGATGGTCCCACTGGACCGTGCCGGTTATTTGTTTCAAGTCAACGTCCAGACCGAGCTTGATCAGGGATTTGACTGTGGGGTTGCCTTGTTCCGCATTTTGTGTTGTGTTGTTCATGTCATGATTGGGTTGATGGTTTGTTTTTGAACATCAGAGCGTGTGCCAGTTTTGTACACGTTCGTCAACCCATCATGGCATCTATCCAAAAGCAGTATGGCAAGGCGCGTCGGGTCTGGGTGATGGACCGGGGCATTCCCACGGAGGAAACCCTGGAACAAATGCGCCAGAGCGATCCGCCCATCAGCTACCTGGTGGGCACGCCCAAGGGTCGTTTGAGTAAACTGGAAGCTGCACTGACCGATCTGCCTTGGCAACAGGTCCGCGATGGAATTACCGTCAAGCTCTTGCCGCAGCAGGGCGAGTGCTATGTATTTGCCCAGAGCGCCTCGCGGATTGGCAAGGAACGGGCGATGCACCGTCGCCAACTAAAGGCGTTGTGGAAGCGTTTGCCGGAGTTGCGCCAGATGAGGCATCTCAAGCGCGATGAGTTGCTGATGAAGTTGGGCGCAGCGCGTCAGCAATGGCCCACGGCCTGGCCTTTGGTGGCCATCCGCGTGCCCAAAAAGGACGAACCCATCAACGAACAGACCTTCACGTGGCGCTTGCGCAAAGCCAAGCTGCGGCAGGTGCGCCGGCGCGAAGGACGTTATCTGCTCCGCACCAACCTGACCGAAGAGAATCCAGTCAAGCTCTGGGAATACTACACGCAACTGACACAAGTGGAGGAAGCCTTCAGGAATCTCAAAGGCGATTTGGCATTGCGTCCGGTTTACCACCAGAAAGAGGATCGGATTGAAGCGCACATCTTCGTGGCGTTCCTGGCGTATTGCCTGCACGTGACCTTGCGACGATGGCTGCGAGATCTGGCGCCGGGGCTCACGCCCCGATCCGTGTTGGAGAAATTTGCGGCGGTACAAATGATCGATGTTCACCTGCCAACGACCGACGGCCGACACGTCATCCTGCCGCGCTACACCCAACCCGAGAAGGAACTTCAAGTGTTACTGGATCAATTGAAACT
>JBOIBD010000373.1:0-1348 GCA_050739415.1 Gammaproteobacteria bacterium
AGGTAGAACAGTTTGCATCGCACCAATATATTCTGGCATTGAACGCGGGCAACTCGCTCGGCCCCGGCGAATTAACCGCGATTGCCGAAAAGCTGCACGACTACACGGGATTAAGCACGGCCTACATCGAAAAATCCGGCCTGCGCATCCGCAACCGCGACTTCCGCCACGCGTTGCTCGGCGAAGTGGACCAGACGGTGGGTGACCTGGACGGGCGGTTTGCCGGCCCGTCCATGGACCCCTTGAGTCAGGCCGCGCAATACGATCCGCAATCCGCGGCCATCAGTTCGGCCTACGTTGCCGGCTTCAACTACTACGTGCACAACATCCTCAAGTACGGCCGCGACCAGCACTACCGCCCGGAGGCCTACAACATCGTGACTTCATGGCCACGCAAGCACATCAACCTGGTGACCGGCCGCCCGGTGATCCCGTTCAATGCCGGCGTTGATTTGGCGCAAGCCATGAAATACAACCCCAAACTGCAAATCGAGGTGGACATGGGTTACTTCGATCTCAACCTGCCGTTTGGGGGAATGCTTTACTCGATCAACCACCTGAAGATACCGGAGGACTTGCAGTCGCACATTCACGAGGAGTTCTACTATTCCGGTCATATGATTTACGTGCACGTTCCGGCACTGAAAACCCTGCACGACAATACCGCGGCTTTTATCCGCGGCAGTGACAACCTGCGGGGTTGAATGGCAGGCGTCCTGAGATCAGAACCCACCCGTTCCAAGGAGACTTTGCAATGAAAGCAACCATATCTATGTTGCTGGCGTCGGCCAGCCTGTTGCTGGGTGCATCCGCTTGGGCCGCGAACGGCGGTCCGGGCCGTGTGCCTCCGGCTGGTTCGCCCGTGGTACCCAAGGCCACTCAGTCAGTTACGACGGGCAGTGTCACGGTAGAAGGTAAGAGAATTGATTACACAGCAACGGCTGGCACGATTATTTTGCGGAATCGCTTTGATCAGCCAACCGGCAGCATGTTCTATGTGGCGTATGTAAATCGCGGTGTCGCCAACGAGAGCCAGCGTCCGGTTACTTTCATATACAACGGCGGACCGGGTTCTTCGAGCATCTGGTTGCACATGGCGGCGTTCGGTCCCGAGCGCGTGGTCATGCCGGACCACGAGCACACGCCAGCGGCGCCTTATCAATTGGTCAACAACGAATACAGCCTTCTGGACGTCACGGATGAGGTGTTCATTGATGCAATGAGTACCGGCTACAGCCGGATCCTGCGCAAGGCCGAGGGCGGTGTCGGCACCAAGAAGGATTTCTACGGCTATGATCCCGACGTGCGTGCGTTCGCGCAGTTCATCACCCGGTACCTGAGCCGGAAC
>JBOIBD010000374.1:0-1338 GCA_050739415.1 Gammaproteobacteria bacterium
GGCAACAGAATCCGCGAAGGCACGGAGTCTAACGATGACAAGGTTACTCATGCGTATTGCGGGCATTGCCGTCTGTGCCGTCATGCTGCTCGGTGCCACCCAGTGCCAGACCACCAACAACGGCACCGGGCCGGACGGTCCGCTATTCGTTACCACGCTTGCAGTCGAGGACGCCAGCGGTAATGTAGTCAGCAGCTTTCCACCGGGTCAGCAGATTCAATTCGTGTTAAGTGTACGCAATCGCAGCAGCTCCAGCCAGACGATCTCGTTTAGCACCGCGCAACTGTACAATTTTGTGGTGCTGGACAGCGGCACCGCCACCGAGGTGTGGACTTGGTCTCTGGGGCAGATGTTCAGTCAGAACACGACCACCCTGACCATTGCGGCGAACCAGACCCTGACCTATGCCATCATCTGGGACCAGACTGCCGACAGCGGTCAGGCGGTACCGAGCGGCAATTACGAAGTGATTGGCGGAATCACCTGCACGAACAGCAGCAGCTCCTCCAGTTCATCGTCATCAACCGTGAGTAACTGCATGCCCACGGGTGTACCCACGTCCGATCAGTTGGTGCCCAGTGTCTATGTCTCCACACTGATGCCGTTCACCATCCAGTGATATTCATGGAGGTGGCCCATGCGCTTTCTATTACGTTCTACCGCAATAATCTTATGCATCGTAATGTTGCTTGGTAACAGCCGGTGCCAGCAAGATAACAGTCAGACCAATGGTTCGCCCACATTCGTCACCACCATGACTGTTGAGGACGCCAATGGTGATCCCACGACGAGCTTTTCATCTGGCCAGAGTATCCAGTTCGTGCTGAGCGTCCATAACCGCAGCAACATGCAGCAGATCATCACCACCCAGACATGCATCCAGCAGTTTGAAATTGCCGTGGTTACGGCCGGCACGTCCGACGTGGTTTTCAGCGGCCCTAATCCGGCATTTCAGTGCAACGCCATCAGCCTCGATGGCGTGCCCATGATGTTTGCGGCGAATGAGACCAAGACTTTCACGGTTACCTGGAATCAAACGGAGTCCACGGGAAAGTTGATCGCACCCGGAAATTATGAAGTCATGGGCGGTGTCGTCTGCTGGAATCCGCCGTCGTCCGGGTCTTCGGCGGGTTACGACACGGTTGATTGCATGCCGCCTTCCCCCCCGACGCCTGACGAGCTGACCCCTACCCAGTACCGTTCTGATTTGGTGGTATTCACAATCCAGTGAATATCTGCCAGGGAGTCTCTATAGAGGAGAAAATACCATGAAATCCGGTTTGCTTTTCTTGAGTCTTTTGTTTGTTGCCACGGCATTACCGGTGCATGCGGCGCTTC
>JBOIBD010000375.1:0-1331 GCA_050739415.1 Gammaproteobacteria bacterium
CCCCTCGAGTGTCCGACTGACGGTCGCCACGTCCGGCAGGCGCTTCAGGCCGAGCGTGCGGCGCACGATCGGGTCATCCCGGTAGTAGCGCAGATCCGAGAGCCGCCGATATCCGATCAGAAGGTGCACGATCAGCAGCATCACGATGCTGGCGTGCCCGAAGATGGGGCTGACCTTCAGATGTGCGAAGCACTCGCGCAGGCGTCCCTTCAGCGCCAGGCGCTCCAGCAGCGGCTGGAACACCACCAGGCCTGCAAAGGAGGTGAGCTGCTGATCCTCGAAGCGGATCTCAGGCAGCGCGCGGGCTTTCCAATGTACGGCGGTCCTGCTAATCTTCATCGTGACGGTCGCCTCCCTGATAGGGTTGATGTGTGTTACAACCACAATCATATCAGAGCTGCGGCCGTCTTTTCGTTTCAACAAACAAAAATCTAGAATCTATCAACTCTCACCACAGGTGAGAGTTGGAGACCGGACGCCGAACGCATGACAGCCCTAGAATTGCAGGCCCGCAGGCGTCAGGTCACGGAATTTATGCAACTGACGGGTCTAGTATCCGATCTTCTTGAGTTCTCGACGTTCGAGCTTGGACGTGTCCAGCTGCACCCGAATGACTTCGCACTTCAGGATCTTATCTGCGAGCAGTGCCAGAACCTGCTGCCGCTAGCGCAGGCGAAAACGATTCTCCTCATCGCAGAGCCGATGTCAGAGTCGGTGCAACTGTTTACCGATCAGGTCAAGCTCGGGCGTGTGTTGACCAATCTCATCACGAATGCCATCAAATACACCGCCACGGGATCAGTACGCGTCGAGGCGGGTCGCAACGGTGCTGGCAGTGTGTGGATACGCGTGCAGGATACTGGCATCGGGATCAGGCTCGAAGATCGAGAGATGATCTTTGACGAGTTTGCCCAGGTGCGCGGTCCACGCGGCGAGTACGGCAAGGGCTACGGACTAGGACTATCAATTGTTCGCAGATTGGTTGTCCTGATGGGTGGAACGGTCAGTATCGAGAACTCCTCGACAAACGGAAGCGCCTTTATCGTGCACTTGCCATCCACCTGCCTCGCTGCGGTGGCGCAACCGCAGCTCGAATGCAATACAGCATCGACCAGCGGTTCCGCGCAAAGTGGCTCTGCAGCCTGGCATTCCCATTGCAATGGTGGCGCCGACGCTTCAGTATGAGATTGCGTCCAGACTGCATACTGTTAGTCAATTTGGTGCCGCTATGACGCGAATGCAAAGATCTGATGCCTCGGAACAGAACCCGGCAACGCAGCGCCACCTGTTGCGGTGTGCTGTGCGCACACTTCCAACTCTTGAGCTTGGCT
>JBOIBD010000376.1:0-1326 GCA_050739415.1 Gammaproteobacteria bacterium
CCCGCAACCCAATGTTATCGGTGTGGTGCCTTCCGTGGCCGCACCGATTATTCATAGTTGTGGATCGGGCACGGAAACCGAAGCGGTTACCCCGCTGCTGATTCCCACCAGCGAGATCGCGCAAGCTTCTGCGACCCCCGGCACAGTGGCGCCCGTGGTCATGGTGCCCGGCAATTGTATCATCTGCGTTGCACTGCCGACAGGAGGCACAAAATTACCCGGTACGCTCGCGTGCGTGGATAAGAGTGTGCCGGTCACGGTGCAATCCACGCACGCGCAATCCTGTTATGTGGCTCCCCGCGCATCGAATCACATGGCTGCCAAGAATCAATGGATTTTATGGCTCGCGGTGGCTGCAGGAATTTATGTGATCGCTCAGGAGCACCGATAATGCCCATTTGCTGCGCTCCCAAGTCCACCAGCGGCCTTGCGCCGGTCGACATGCTGTATATGGGCAAGACAACGGTGCAACTGGGAAACGATGCGTTTACCTTTGGGGCGACGCAGCTCACCGGCAATACGTTGCTCGTGGCGGCGTCCTTGGCGGCGCTGGCCATTGCACTTTATGTTTTTCACCGTAAGTGAGGATCAGATTTATGCCCACGTCAAATCCGGCGGTGAATAAATACTCACCCGCTATCGCGAATCATCCAAGTATTTCGGCGACCGGGGTCAAAGGTTTTCTGGTGTGGATGAAATCCGATCCGGTCATGGCGCATGTGTATCGGCAGATCCAACCTCAGGTCAATGAATTGCTCGGCGCCAAATCGCCGGGATTATCCGGCCGGCGCCAATTGGGGGCGATGGGGTGCTGTAGCTGTTTTGATGCCGGCGTGTACTGCTGCGCCGGGCCGGGTGCCTATTGCTGCGCCGGGGCGGGTGCCTATTGCTGCGCCATGTCGTCCTCTGATTCGACCATCGCGGCGGCGCCCTCCAATGCGACCAATTCCGCCGGGTTGGTCAATTCGCTGTCCAACATTATCAGCATGGGCGCCTCCGTAGCCCTCACCGCCAATCAGATTCACACGGCCAATCAAATGACCACGGCGCAGCTCCAGCGCGCCGCTGCCGGATTGCCGCCCCTGAATTTCAGCGTCGGCGGGGTCGCGACAAGCGGCGTGCCCAGTCGATTCGCTTTCATGGGCGGTACGTTATTCGGTTTGCCGACGTGGGCGGTGTTGGGCGCCGGTGTCGTGCTGGTGGTGGTCGCCTCGAAAAAATAGGAGTACGGCCGTGGCACGTCGACGCCGAAAAAATCCGTTTGATACGTCCAGTGCCGGCGGCATTGTGGTGCTCGCGGTGGGAGCCTTTGCAGCCTATGAGTTA
>JBOIBD010000377.1:0-1325 GCA_050739415.1 Gammaproteobacteria bacterium
GCCACCACCGCCGCCGATCAGTCCACCGATATTCCCGGTCCCGCTCAGCGTGAAGCTGTCATTACCAGTCCCACCCGTCAGGTTGGCGATGCCGCTGAAGTTGTTCGTACCGTTACTGTCGGTTAGCGTGCCACTGTTGCTGCCCGTGATGGCCCAGGCGTTGGTCAGATTGTTGCCGATGAGTGTGTCGCTGCCACCACCGCCACTGATCAGTCCACCGATATTCCCGGTCCCGCTCAGCGTGAAGCTGTCAGCACCGCTGCCGCCGGTGAGGTTCTGTACCTGTGTGAAGCTGAAATTGCCTGGGCCATTCAGGTCACCTGCATTCGTGCCAGTGATATCCCAAATATTGCTGCCACTGCCAGAAATCAATGTGGTTAAATTACTACCGGAGTTGGCGCCGATCAGACCATGGATACCGCTAATGCCGCCGGTACCGGTAGCGGTGTTGTTGCCTAAATTGACCGTCACCGCGCTGGTATATAGATGATAGTCCAGGATGCCGTCCGTCCCGCCCGTGAGCGTGCCCTGTACGCCCTGGCCATCACTGAATATATAGGTATCCTGGCTGCCTCCACCGGTCAGGTTCCATACCTGAGCGAAACTGAAGTTGCTCGGATTGTTGATGTCGCCCGTGTTCAACCCGGTGATATGCCAAGCATTGATGCCACCGGGTCCGGTTAGGGTGGTATTCGCACCATTACCAGTCAACACTTGAATGTTGCTAAAGCCACCCGCCGCTCCGCCGTAAATTCCAGTAGCTGAGTCATCAGCTAGGTTGACCAAAACGGTTCCCGCATAGCCGCTGTAATTCAATGAGTTGATCCCAGCCCCTCCGTTGAGCGTGCCACTAATGCCACCGGAGGTACCGCCAAAAACGTCGCTACCGCTGCCGCCTATGAGGTTTCCAAAGTTGCTAAACGTAAGCAGCTGGCCGTCATAATAAGTACCCCCATTCAGACTAGTGAGTGTCCAAATATTATTGGTACTCTCACCGCTGATCAGTGTATTGGTCACACCGGTTCCACCGTTTACTATGCTGATACCTGTAAACACGAGGTCCGGTGCGCCGCTGACATTCACTGTCAGGTTGAACAGGTTAACGGGCAGCGAACTGTTTATAGTCACCGTACTTGCTATTCCGTTCGCCAATGTCAGAGTGTTTGAATTCGCAGTTGTATCAATCTGTGTGATTTCCGCAAACCCGCCGGTGGGATTGGGACTACCCGAGGTGGTGCCGCTGTAGCCGAAGGCGTTGGACCCGGTAAGGGTAACCCCCACGGTTGTGCTGTAGGCCGTGAAGTTCAGGATATTGGTGCCACCGG
>JBOIBD010000378.1:0-1322 GCA_050739415.1 Gammaproteobacteria bacterium
GAATACCGAATTTGTAAGCCATATCGTGAACCATCTTCCAGAAAATTTTCGATCTTGTCCGCTAGCCAGGATGTATTGATCACAATCTCCGTGAATCCGGCTAGTTGTAAGCGAATCAGATGATGAGCGATTAATGGTTTACCATGTACTTTCAGCAATGGCTTCGGCGTGACATCCGTAAGTGGCCGCAAGCGCTGACCACGGCCGGCAGCCAATATCATGGCCTTCATTTAGCAGGCACTCTATTCAGCGTACGGCTCTCCAATGAATCCAAATATTCCAATAAAGGCGTGAATTCTATATACAATTTTCCAGTCTCGCGCACATAATTTAGGAATCGCGGTGTGTCTTTAAGATACTCGGATTTGCCATCTCTATAATGTATGCGTGCGAATGTGCCTAGCACCTTGAGATGCCGTTGTAGCCCCATCCAGTCGAACGCACGTACAAAGTCCTGAAATGGTTGCACAGCCACTCCGGCGTGCTTTGCGAGCCGCCAATATTCTTGCCGCCAGACTGCTACACGTTGTTGTTCCCATGAAACGAACGCATCCTTGAACAACGATACGATGTCATACGTGATGGGGCCGTAGACTGCGTCCTGGAAATCCAATACGCCTGGATTCGGTGTGCTCAGCATGAGATTTCGTGCCATATAATCACGATGCACATAAACTTGAGGCTGCACCAACGCGCTGGCTTCCAATAAGGCGAAAGTACTTTCGAGCATTTCACGTTCCACTTCTGATGGTATGATCTCCAGGTGACGCATGACATACCATTCCGTGAATAAGTTTAACTCTCTGCGCAACAGGGCGCGATCATAGTTCGGTAAAACGTCCGGTCGGCTGGCATGCTGCCATTTGATTAAAGTATGCATAGCATCCGTGAACAAGCCATCGGCGTTGTTAATATTGAGCACATCCAGATAGGTCTGTCTCCCGAGATCAGTCAGTAACAGAAATCCCTGCCCCAGATCCTGTGCCAGTACTTCAGGCGCATTCACACCCGCATTTCTTAATAACTGGGCGATGCGCACGAATGGCCGGCAATCCTCGCGGGGTAGTGGCGCATCCATCACGACATAGGATTCTGACCCTGCAAAAGTACGGAAATAACGCCGGAAGCTGGCATCGGCCGAGATGGGTTCCAGCACCACGCTCGGTCGGTGCAACTTCTCCGCTACCCATACCTGCAGTTGCTCAAATCTCTCCGACATTCCACCGAACTCCCTTGGTTTGAACAGGCCCTGAAAGTGTGCGATTGTACGCCGCGTTGCCTACGGTTCAGGAGTCTGTTGGTGAATGTGAGCCGCGCGCTTG
>JBOIBD010000379.1:0-1318 GCA_050739415.1 Gammaproteobacteria bacterium
GAAAGCACAAAACGCTTTCCACAGTTCCCACAAGGCCCGACGGCGGTTCCTAGAAGGACTTGAATCACCAGCAGGGTGGGGCCAAATCAAACGATCAAAAGGGGCCAAATCAAGTTGACGGAGGCACGAGCATCCACACGGCAGGAAGCCACTTTTCGAGGGGAATCGGTGAATCCTCGAAAATAGTTCCCACCTTGAGCGAAAACTTCTGCTTTGGATGGTCACCGTAGCACCTATAGAGGCGTGCCTTTTCGAGATAGGTCACCTTCTCAGCACCGCAATAGGGGCAGCGCACCTTGCCATCAGACCAGCGCACGGACACCATGAATTGACGGCAAGTCTCGAAATCGCCAAAGAATTGAATGGCCTCTTGAAGTGTCCGTGGTGTTTTCATGCCATAAACATAGCACGATAATCAGAGTCAGTCAAGTATATTAGCGCCGGAAGTTCCGCGATGAATGCTTGAATCAGAACTGGTTCGTGGATCTCCGACACGCACGGAAGGTGATCGAGGACTGGCGGGTGGATTACAACACGGTACGCCCACATAGCTCGCTGAGGTATCTGACGCCGGAAGCGTTCGCGGTGAGTGCCGTCGCGCGACCGGCGTCTCCCCCCCACGACCGGTCGTTTTCATCACCCCGGCGCGGGAAGGTCCGCATGTCCAAGAACCCCGAAATGCTAACTTATGACTGGACCAAAAACGGGGGGCAGGTCGGGTACAGTCGGTGGCGCAATGGACATGCGATTCTATATCCTCGAAGGATGATGCATTGCGACACGGGAGTTCCAGCTTGACGACCTCGGTATCCGGTCAGCCGGGCCAGTCTGAACCTGGGAGCACAAGCTCCTGGCACGCAGCGCTGTTTTTTGTGGCGCTGGCGGCGACGGTCACTCTCATTCCGATGTTTTTTCTCGGCAATGCCTCAGGCCACGATTTTCAATTTCACCTCGCCTCTTGGATGGATGTTGCAGGCCAGTGGCGTGAAGGAATTATTTTTCCGCGCTGGGCCGAATGGGCAAACTGGGGCTTGGGCGAACCGCGATTTATCTTCTATCCGCCCGCATCATGGCTGGTAGGTGGCGTGCTCTGGTCCATCCTGCCTGGGGAAATTGCTCCAGAAATCTACATTTGGCTTGCCCTGATCGCAGCGGGCATGTCCATGTGGAAATTGTCACGGGAATGGCTGTCCGACTGGCAAGCTGCGTCTGCAGCGGTATTATTTGCGGTAAATCCGTACAATCTGGTGATTGTTTATTACCGCAGTGATTTTTCAGAGCTTCTGGCCGGCGCTCTCTTCCCCTTATTGGTATGGGG
>JBOIBD010000380.1:0-1317 GCA_050739415.1 Gammaproteobacteria bacterium
TTTCAGGGTTTCGGATAATGAAAGACAAAACCATCCTTTTTAGGTGCTAATCGACGCAGCATCAATTGGATACCACTAATCTTGAGCATGCTTTCACTTGTCTGCGGCAACTTTTCACAGTCTCGACTGTTGCGGCGATAACGCCCCAACCAGGCAAAAGTCCTCTCCACCACCCAACGCCATTTAACAACTCTAAACTCCTTCTTTCCCTCTCTTTGGCGTATCGAATTCTTCCCAGTTATGTGCAGAATAAATTGCGTGTTTAACACCGTCCACTCTGGGAGTTTTTCATAACCATAGACATGATCCCCCAACACTTTGACCAAGCGAGGCAAATCCGCGCCGCGGACACGACGAAACACTTCGCCTGCCGCCTGGGCGTCCGTCACCGAAGCCGCCGTAACGAAGACGGCCAGCAGCAAACCCATCGTATCAACCAAGATGTGACGTTTCACACCGTTGATCTTTTTGTGCCCATCAATGCCGTGCTCTCCGCCACATTCCGTCCCTTTAACGCTCTGGCTATCCACACAAGCCATGCTGGGCGTTGCCTCGCGCGTCGCCGCTTGCCGAACACCTTGGCGGAGGAAGCGTTGCAATTGATCCCAAGTGCCATCGGCGCCCCACTTGCGGAAATAGGAGTACACCACATCCCAACGGGGAAAATCATGGGGAAGATAACGCCACTGCACACCAGTGCGATTGACATAGAAGATGGCATCGACAACAGCGCGGATGTCTACCTCACGAGGTCGGCCTGTCTCCGCCTCGGCAAACAGGTTTGTTATCAGTTCCCATTGGCTGTCGCTCAGGTCGCTAGGATAGGGTTGCCGCACGACTGACTCCTTGTCCATGTGTACGCTTGAACAATCTGCCTAAATTATGGCTACCTTCTACGTTATGAATAAGAACGCATTTTTCAACAGCCTTTTACTGCCAACGGCAATGTCATCCTGGTCAACCCGGACGGCGTGGTGTTCGGGGCGGGCTCGCAGGTCAACGTCAACAGCCTGGTGGTGACCAGCGCCGATGTCGATAACAACGCCTTCATGAACGGCACGCTGTCATTCAGCACGCCGGGCAGCGCCAATGCGCAGATCATCGCCAAGGGGCAGATCACGGTGGCGCAGGCCGGGCTGGTAGGGCTGGTGGCGCCGTATGTGGACAACCAGGGCGTCATCACCGCCAGGCTGGGCAAGGTGCAACTGGCGTCAGGGGATACGTTCACGCTCGACATGGCGGGCGACGGCATTACGCAAGTGGCGGTGACGGGAAGCCTGGCGCAGCAGCTGGCCAAAAACAGCGGCACGATTATGG
>JBOIBD010000381.1:0-1297 GCA_050739415.1 Gammaproteobacteria bacterium
GGCAAGCGGCGAGTGCAACGGCTGATGCAGCAGCACGGCATTCGTGCCCGGGGCAAGCGGCGCTTCCGGGTGGTGACCACCGACAGCCGGCATGATCTGCCCGTGGCGCCGAACCTGTTGAACCGCAACTTTACTGCCGCCGCGCCCAACCAGGCGTGGTCGGGCGATATCACGTACATCGCCACCGAGGAAGGCTGGTTGTTCCTGGCGGTGGTGATCGACCTGTTCAGCCGCAAGGTGGTGGGCTGGTCGATGGGGTCCGATATGCACCGCGGCCTGGCGATCGACGCACTGGAGATGGGCGTGTTTCAGCGTCGTCCTCCAAAAGGAGGATTGATCTTCCACTCGGACCGCGGCAGTCAATACGCCAGCGAAGGCTTCCGCGCGGTCATGGAGAAGCACGGCATCCGGCCTTCGATGAGCCGCAAGGGCAACTGCTGGGACAACGCGGTAACGGAGACGCTGTTCGCATCGCTGAAGGTGGAACGGCTGCACGGCGAGCGCTTTCGGAGCATTCGCCAGGCCAAGGATGCGGTGCTTCGATGGCTGCTGTGGTACAACCGCCAACGCATGCACTCCACCCTGAACTATCTCAGCCCCGCGCAGTTTGAAAGCTGCTGGGAGAACGAAGGCTCAATGGCCGCGGCGTGATGCATGCGGCAACCGAAGCAGGCGGTGGAAATGCCGGTGGGTGGAAAGCATGGAAAAACGATGGAACTGTTTTTCCACCCTTCCCACCCACCTTGGAAATCGATCAAACCGATTTCCACATTCCCACCGCCACGACTACGACTAGGATGAATCATCCTCTTAAACGGGCCCGTTAAGGGATACGCATTCTGAGGGCAAGGTCATGATCCATCTGGAAGTCACCGAATTTGTGCTTAGTGGCCGCACAGAACTCTTTGCCGCCTGTGATATACCGTAGGGCGCGGATTGTCCAGAGCACATGCTCCGCACTCGGCAAATCTTGGGATGCGAGAATGCGTACCTCAGGGATGGGATGGAGCGCCCCCACGAGCAGGCGCGTTGAGGTTCCGGGGGTTTCTGCTAGCTTCTTAACATCAGAAAAATTGTTATTGCCGCGTGAGCCAAGCCGCTGAACGTAGTCCGCGACCGCCCCCCCCTGCTGTGCAACACTGCTGCCCGTCGCCCCAGCCCAGGCAAGGCATACAACTAGTAAGGTTATGCCCAACACCAAGCTCCTAAGCATACACCTAGCGGTTGTAAATGTTGATATAGGTCTGATTTCCCGCCGGAACACTTCCACCTCCCACATTTATGAAGGGACCATATG
>JBOIBD010000382.1:0-1295 GCA_050739415.1 Gammaproteobacteria bacterium
GATTAAAATCACATCCGGTTTGAGTTCAATGGCCTTTTTGACGGCATCGTTTCCGTCTGCTGCCTCGCCACAAATAATCCATCCCGCGTGCGATTGCAATAGAGCGCACAGCCCGCGTCTAATCAGGTTGCTGTCATCCGCTACCAAAATTCGAATCGGGCCATCTCCAATGGCCATGGCGCCATCCTCGATCTTGGGCAATGGATCGCCCATTGTTTATATGAAAAAGCGGAACAAATGTGATTCTATTCTCGCGCCGGCGCACCGTCAAAGTGCGTCATCTCTACATTAAATTCTGAGCGAATATCAGGTGAGGGCTGTATTTACTGTAACGACATGACGGGTTATGTTGTAGTTAACATGGCTGTTCGTATTCTGATAGTGGATGACAGTGCGATCTTCCGGGCGAGTCTGCGCATGATGTTGGATTTTCACGCCGGCTGGGAGGTGTGTGGCGAGGCTGTCGATGGCAACGAAGCTGTGCAATTTAATCGCCTGCTGAGTCCGGATCTCATCATAATGGATCTCTCAATGCCTCACATGACGGGAATCGAAGCCGCACGCGAGACATTGAGGGACTCTCCGAAGCTTCCGATTGTGCTGTTGACACTCGACCTCACGACCCAACTTGCCCAGGAAGCTCGCAATATTGGAGTTCGCGCCACGTTATCTAAAACCGCCATGCAACATCTTGCCGGCGGCATTGATGCGGCATTGCGCGGCGAAGACTTCAGCACTCCTATCGGTTAGGCTAAAAAAACGAGCGTCCCGATCTAAGGCGATGGTGTAGTGTCCATCAAATAACCGCACAATGTGACGCGTCGTAAAGCCGCCTGCTGTATCCGTGTGTTATTATCCTTCAATGGCTTGCATGGCGGAAGTCAAAACACCAGATCGCGGAGCAAATGGGTTGGGAGTCACGCTTGTTCAGCCCAGTTAAAGACTCTTGTGGCAACGGAAGACTTTCAACTTGCGCAGCCGGGCGAACGGACCGATGCTACCGGAAAGCCGGTAAGCAATAGCATTCTTCTCTCAATTCCCGACCACGAATACCACGCAATCCGCCCTTATCTGGAATTTCTTGACATGCCTCACCACCGTAGCCTTTACAAACCGAACGAGCCGCTGGAGTTTGTGTATTTTCCGAATGCAGGTATGGTGTCTCTGGTCATTGCGACGGAGGATGGAAGAACGGTTGAGGTAGGTGAGGTGGGGAGGGAAGGGTTTGCAGGAATACCGGCGGCGGCTGGCATGAAAAAGAGCCAAGTGGGTGAGGTAGTGCAAATCGCTGGAAA
>JBOIBD010000383.1:0-1292 GCA_050739415.1 Gammaproteobacteria bacterium
AGTGGGTTGCGGAAAAGAACTGGATTTTCCGCCGCACGTTTAAGGCTTCCGCGGAGTTGCGCGCCAAGCCGCACGTGCAGCTTGTATGCCACGGTCTGGACACGCTGGCGACCGTATGGCTTAACGGGCGGCGGATCGGCCGTGCGGACAACATGTTTCGCACCTGGACGTTTGACATCAAGCGGCGCCTTCGGAAAGGGACCAATCACCTCCGTATCCAGTTCGACACGCTCGCGCCTTACGTCGAAAAGCAGAGGGAAGCATACAAGGAAGCCTTTGGCATTGACCTCCGGAATCCGCGTTCGTGGGTGCGCAAAGCGCCTTACATGTGGGGTTGGGACTGGTGCCGTCCTGTGCTGACACAGGGCATCTGGAAAAAAATCGAAATTCTTAGCTTTGACTCTCGTATCGCCGGCGTAGGCGTGCTGCAGCATCACCAGCCTGACGGCAGCGTACGCTTGGAAATTCATACTGCGGTGCTCGGTAACGCTGCCGGGTCCTCGGTAAAAGCGCAAGTCACGCTGGCCGGCTCGGTGGTGGCCGCGGCGACTGGCCCGGTCACTGAAGGCGCCACCGTGCTGCATGCGGCAATACCGGGCCCAAAGCTCTGGTGGCCCAACAGCATGGGCGACCAGCCGCTCTATACCGTCACCGTTCAATTGGCTGACATGAAGGGCCGAACGGTGGACACGGCGAGCCGGAGGATCGGCCTGCGAACAGTTGACGTGATCTTACCCAAGGATGGGGTGGCAAGGCATCTGACTGTCAACGGCGTGCCGGTTTTTGCAAAAGGCGCGGACTGGATTCCCGCCGACAATATGCCCACGCGCGTCACACCGGAAATCCTGCGCTGGTACATGACGCGGGCGGTGGAATGCAACTTCAATTTCATCCGGCTCTGGGGTGGGGGGTACTACGAAGAAGATGAGCTGTTTGACCTGTGCGACGAATTGGGCATCATGCTGCAGTTCGAGTTCAAGTTCGCCAACGCCAGCTATCCGGCCCATGACCAAGCGTGGATGAACAACCTGCAGGCTGAAATAGAACAGCAGACCCTCCGATGCCGAAACCATCCTTCCATTGTGATTTGGAGCGGCAACAACGAAATCCGCTACTTTGAGGGATACAACCACATTTTCCAGGACGTGATTGGCGGCGTCGTCCACCGCCTGCTGCCCGGCGCGTTTTATGAAGTCGGTAGCGGCGCCCACGGCAGCGGAGACATTCACACGTGGGGAGTGTGGCATGGAAACAGGCCGGTAGAGTCATACCGTACAATCGAAGGTTTCGTC
>JBOIBD010000384.1:0-1284 GCA_050739415.1 Gammaproteobacteria bacterium
GCGCCGCCCGCATCCACCGCGCGGCTGCGTTCGACGACCGATACAGTGTCGGTGCGGGTGTCAGACATTAGACGTGTCACTCACAACTTAGCCCCCGGAGAGCAGCGCTTTCGCGTCGCCTCCCCCTTGAGGGGGAATTATCACCTTGACTCAGCAACGTGCCGGACATGGCGAACGAGTTGCAAAACAAGGTATTTCACGACGAGGCCAAGGCCCGCAAGTGGCTGGAAGGCCATCTTTGGGCCGATGGGCCGGTTTGCAGCCATTGCGGTACGGTTAACAACGCGACCGCCATTGAAGGCCGTCCGGGGCTTTACCAGTGCAATGAAAGCGCCTGCCGCAAACAGTTCACGGTCATGACCGGGACGCTATTCGAGCGCTCGCATATTCCACTCAATAAGTGGCTGATGTGTGCCTTCCTGATGTGCGCCAGCAAGAAAGGCATGTCGGCGCATCAGATGCACCGTATGCTTGGCATCAGCTACAAGTCGGCGTGGTTCATGTGCCATCGCATTCGCGAAGCAATGCGCGACGGCACATTTCCCGGCCCGCTCGGCGGCGAGGGCAAGATCGTTGAAGCTGACGAAACATGGATTGGTGGCAAGGAAAAGAACACGCACGTCGGCAAGCTCAACAAACACAACATCGGCGGTGCGGGTAAAGAACCTGCATTCGCCCTTGTCGAGCGCGGCGGCAAAGGGCGCTCATTCCATGTGCCAGAGGTAAACAGCAAGACGTCGCGCCCGATCCTGGTTGCTCAGGTTGACCGCAAGTCTGCGCTAATGACGGACGAAGGCGGTCAGTACTATCACGTTGGTAAGGAATTTGACCGCCATGAAACGATCAATCACAGCGCAGACGAATATGTGCGCGGCGATGCTCATACCAACACGATTGAAGGCTATTTCTCAATCCTCAAACGCGGCATCGTCGGCACATATCACCACGTCAGCCAACAGCACTTGAAGCGCTATCTTGCCGAGTTCGATTTTCGCTATAACGAGCGTTCGGCACTTGGCGTGGACGACAAAGAGCGTGCCGCGCGTTTGCTCAAGGGCATCGTCGGCAAGCGTCTGACCTATCGACGGCCTGACGAGAAGAGAGCCGGTCCCGCAAATCTGCACAGGGCGATAGGTGGAGTTTCTGCCTGATGGCGCGCACGCTGTGGCCTGCGAATCAGGAGATACCATGTCAAGACGACCGCGCCGGAACCACACACCGGGCTTCAAGGCAAAGGTGGCGCTTGCCGCCATCAAGGGCGAGCGAACGGTGGTTCAACTTGCC
>JBOIBD010000385.1:0-1282 GCA_050739415.1 Gammaproteobacteria bacterium
ATTAGATACAATCACAACCTGACTACTGAAATCCTCTGCTTGAAACCTGGCGGAGATGATACGGGTGCATATCAATGTTGGTGTTGACCGTCCTGCCCTTAAAAATACTCAATTGATCAGAGTATCCTTAGGTGTACCGCTTGTCCCAAAATTCTGCGCCTCGTTATAGGTGACGTTGTTAATGGTGATTGGATTGATGGCAGAACTATTGTAGGTTCCAGACCAGAAACTGGTTGCGAAATTCCCAGCGGCAGTAACCAACCGTACTGACGGATTCTGTGATTGCCACTGCTGTACCGCAGTCACATCACTATCGTTCGTGAAGTAAGCTGTGACAGGAAACGCCAAATCATCGACGATCAATTGTGTTCCATGTTGCTTTAAATCAGAGAGGCAGTTCACGAATTCTGCGGTGGTTTGTGGACCGCAAAACGCCAAATTAGCTCCAGGTGCGAGGTCATGCACAATTTCCATCATGGCGGTGCCTTCGCCGTCGTCTATCCCTGTGTAGTTGGTATCGACCCACACGCTGGATGGTAGATCCCCTGTGCCTTCGCTTTGGCTCAGGCCAGCGTCGCCGGCGTTTATAACACCGACAGTTATGCCCTGGCCGGTATCGCCAGTGGCATTGCGGAATGCCGCAGCTCCCATAAGCGTGTCCCCCTGCGTATCCACCGAACCACTACGAGGCTGTGGGGGGGCTGACGTCACTCCGTTCGTGAACACATACTGCGGAACCTTAATGTGCTGTACCCAACTTTTTGCCGCCACGCTGGAAAGCTGATCGGCTGGAATCCAAGCCTCAACTACATTCATCAAGGCTGTTACGTGGATATTGGTTGCGCCCAAATTCTCGAGTGATTGAATGTCTGGAGCGGTGCCTTCTGGGCCATAGAAGATGTCCACTTGGACTTGGCCGCTGGCGTTCCAGCGTGGCGCAAATATTGCGGTTTCCTTGAACAACTGCCGGGTTAAGGCCGCCTGCATCATGTCTGTCTTATGTCCAGCGGACACACCTTGCGTGATGTTACGTAGAGCCGGCGTGAGTTTGGTTGAGTCCGGCGTTGCGGCAGTCCCTACACCGGTTATTAGCATCAGTGTGGTTACAGCTGTGAACGCAGTCCACAACGAGCAAAAATGGTTCATGGTCGGCTCTCCCGTGCTGGTATACATTCTAGATTTCATACCTAATGTCAGATAAATTCAACTTAGCTGATTTCCTAGGACTTAACCGGTCGCTTTTGGCCGGTAGCAGGCATAAATACAGATCACCTACCACACT
>JBOIBD010000386.1:0-1282 GCA_050739415.1 Gammaproteobacteria bacterium
AATCGAAACCAGCGCGCATACACGTTATGAATCTCATCTCTCTGGCTGTCAAGGATACCGGATAGCACCAGTTCGCCGCCGGATTTGAGCAGTGCGGCAAAGCGCGGTGCGAGTTCGATCAAGGGCACGGCCAGGATGTTGGCCAGCAGCACGTCCGCTGGCGCCGTCGACAGCGTATCGGGCAGGCTGATTTGCAGTGTGGAAGTCACTCGATTACGGGCAGCATTTTCTCGCGTGGCAACAAGTGCCTGCGGATCAAGATCCACTGCGCGAACGCTTTTTGCACCCAGACGCGCCGCGGCGATGGCGAGGATGCCTGAACCGCAGCCGTAATCAATGACCGTTTTACCCATCAGCTCAGCGCCGTCCAGCCATTCCAGACACAGTGCGGTGGTGGCGTGGGTGCCGGTACCGAAGGCGAGGCCCGGGTCCAGCAGGACGTTGACGGCTTTGGGGTCGGGCGGTTCATGGGCGCTTGGCACGATCCACAATCGTTGGCCAAAACGCTTGGGATTAAATTCTTTCAACCATTCGCGTGACCACTCTCGATCTTCAAGTGTAGTGAACTGATGTACCGGCAGTGTGCTCAGCGCTGCAAGCAGCACCGCACGCAACGCGTCCGGATCGGTTGAAGCGGGGAATAGACTTGTGACACGTGTATCTGACCAGAGACGGGGTTGTGCTAGATCGGTTTGATACAGCGGTTCGTCCGTGGCATCGGTAAATGTTACCGCAAGTGCACCGGCATTGAGCAGCGCCGTTTCGACGCACTCGGTCTCGGCGGCATTGAGCGTCAATTCAAGTTGGAGCCAAGGCATAAATCTAAAGTGCTGTGTGCTGAGTACCGCGTGCTGCGTGAAATCGTAATCTATTTTCTTTGCAGTGCTCAGTGCTCAGTACTCGGCGCGTAGCACTTCTTACAATCCAAGTTTCTTTTCCAGGTAATGAATATTCGTGCCGCCGGCGATAAATGCCGAGTCGCTGAACAATTCCTGATGCAACGAGATGTTGGTCTTGATGCCTTCTACCACGATTTCCATGAGTGCGGTGCGCATGCGCGCCAGCGCTGAGGCGCGGTCATCGCCGTAGGCGATGATTTTAGCGATCAGTGAATCGTAATACGGCGGCACGGTGTAGCCGGTGTAAGCGTGCGAGTCCACGCGGATGCCGGGACCACCGGGCGCATGCCAGCGGGTGATGAGTCCGGGCGAGGGTGTGAACTTTCTCGGGTCTTCCGCGTTGATGCGGCATTCGAAGGCGTGGCCCTTGATCTGGATGTCTT
>JBOIBD010000387.1:0-1282 GCA_050739415.1 Gammaproteobacteria bacterium
CCACACGGTGGCAACGATTCCCGAAGGCTACCAGGTTGCCGTGGCCGATGTGAATGGCGGCGGCCGCCTCGACATTCTGGCCCTCAGTTCGCAGAAGAACATTGTTGACTGGTACCAGAATCCCACGTGGCGTACGAGGTCGGTGACGACTTCCACAGAGGAGAACATCAGCTTGGCTCCGTTGTTTCGCCGGGGGTATCCTGCGCGAGGGATGGCGCTTGCTAGCGGCTTCCATCTAGACCATCCTGAGCAGGGTGGAGACATTTGGTGGGCGCAGCCGAGCGCTTCGCTCGATGCTGAATGGTCTCTCACGCGGATCGGCCGAATTCCGGCATCGCATCGATTGCGCTGGGCCGACCTTGATGGCGACGGCGGACTGGAACTGGTGGATGTGCCCATTGTGGGTGCTGGATCCAGGCCGCCCGATTACTCAGTCCCGGCACCGATCACGTGGTTTCAGATGCCGGAGACACTTCTGACGGGCCATACCGAGAGCGCTGGGCAGCAATCAAACAACTGGATTCCACATCTGATCGACGACTCGCTGAACATCGTTCACGGGGTTCTGGTCATGGATTGGAACGGCGACGGCCGCGACGAAATCCTCACCGCAAGCACTCAGGGAGTGAACCTGTTCGAATCGAAAGGACGTGGAGCAGGTCTTCAGTGGGCCAAAACTCTCCTCACCCCATGCGATCAGAGCTCCGACCGCTACCACGGCGCAAGCGAAATTGGCGTGGGGAAAGTTCAAGGGCACAGGTTTCTCGCCACCATTGAGCCCTGGCACGGAAACAACGTGGTGGTTTATACGCGCGGGACGGGCGGATTCTCCGAGCGGCACGTGATTGATACGAGCTTCAACAACGGGCACGCCCTTGTCTGCGCCGACTTGGACGGTGACGGTAATGGCGAAATTGTTGCTGGATACCGGGGCGTTGGAACTTCGCTGTTTATTTACCACAGCACCGATGAACGCGGGACCAGGTGGAAGCGCGAGACGCTCGACACAGAAATGGCGGCTTCCGGTGTGGTGATTGCAGATGTCAACGGAGACGGCCGTCCAGATATTGTTGCGGTTGGTTCATCAACCGCCAACGTCAAGTGGTATGAGAACTTAGAGTTCGCGTGAACGCGGCTATACGATGATGCGATCTGAAGAACGCGGAGGAGCAGTCGACGCCGCAACAGTACGCAAACCGCTGCGCCATGTGTACTGGATTGGCGGCGGAAGCTGCTCGGGAAAGTCGACCACTGCCCGCCGAATAGCAGATCAACGTTGACT
>JBOIBD010000388.1:0-1281 GCA_050739415.1 Gammaproteobacteria bacterium
GCCTTCAAGAGCCGGGCAGCTGGCTGCCACATGAGAGTAGGCCATCATTCACCATTAGCAGACCCGGAGTTATGGTTAGTGTTTTCATATTTCTTCAGCAGCGCCTGGAAGCGTGGATCCTTGCGGATCGGATCCCACGCAGGGTCAAGTTTGAGGATGGGTACAGAGATAAAGGAACCCGCGGGTATCTGCAGCAGATGCTGTAGTTGTTCGACAGCGATATCCACATGACCAATGCTAGCTTGTACCTGTGCCTGTGTGAGAAGGTACTCTTGACCCTCCCACGCGTTTCTGGCCACTGGGCTGAGCACCACCGCACGCTCCGCTTCGGCCTGCGCCTGCGCAGTGTCATCGAGTCCGGCCATCGTCAAGGCCAGATTGGCATGCAGATCGGCACTGTTCGGTGTGGCCTTGAGCCAGGTTTCTAGCTGTGTGCGTGCCTGCCCAAAGGCAATCTTCGTACGGACCGCATCATCTTGCGCCTGGTACACTTGCGCTAGATATTGCGCCTTGGGTGTCTGCGACTGCTGAAACATTTGTTCGGGCGCGTGATTAATCACATCAAGAGCGGCCGCGTACTCGCGCGCATACAGATCCACCTGGTACCACGCCTCCGCCAACGGAATGGACCGGTTGGGCGATTGTGATGCAGCTTGCAGCACCTTGCGCGCGGCGTCGAGATCGCCCCAACCGAGTAGATCGACCTGCGCCAGCATCTGTACCGAACTCATGTCACCGGGATCGTGGGCCAGCCCCGTCTGGAGCTGATCTCGGGCTTGCATATAATCCCTTGTCGCTTCTAGCGGATAGGCAAGAAACAATCGAAATGTGCTGGTATTTGGCGTGAGCGCAACCGCGTGTTCAAAGATATTTATCGCGTCATCGAATCGCCCCGCAAACATCAAGATAAAACCAAGGCCAGCTTGAACATTTGCGTTCTTCGTTTGCAGCTTCACAGCACGTTCGGCCAAAGCGATCGCCTTGTCGTGCTGACCCTCGTCACTGTACACAAACGACATTACCCCAAGAGCGCTTGCGTTATTTGGATCGATTTCGAGGGCACGCAGTGCCGCGGCAGCTTGCGCTTTGTGCTGGCCACCGAGTTTTTCGTAGGCCAACGACAGATAAGCCCAAGCATCGGCGAATTGCGGATCAAACTGCACGGCCTGCTTGAACAATGGCACTGATTGAGCCAGTTCCGCAGTATCGCCAGTGCGGTTGGAATCGTCGAGGTAGTAAACCCCCTTGAGGTAGGCATCGTAGGCCTGCTTATTATGAGTG
>JBOIBD010000389.1:0-1271 GCA_050739415.1 Gammaproteobacteria bacterium
ACCAGTTACACCGCCGAAACCCGCCGCATCGCCCAAGACCCCCGCCGCGCATTCCAGATCCTCGACCTCACAGGACTCTCACCAGGCTAAACAGCTCACGCGACTTTGACGAATCCCTGGCGCGAGGGGTCGGGTTCCCGCTGGCAGTATTGACACGTATTAACGGTGCTGCACCAACCGCTAGGATGTTTGGGGCACCAGCGGATAGGCCATATTTTGAAATGCTTACGCGGAATATACTCAACTGCCCAGCCGATTTTACCGTAACGCAGGTATGCCAGCTTGTTTTTAGCCAGCTTCCGCAAGTCACCGCGGGCAGGATATCCGACAATGATTGTGGAAACGTCGTACCCGAATGAGTAAGCGACGTATGCGTATCCTTTAGGCCGCTGGCACAGCCAGTCCAGTGCTTCATGCCATGCGATGCCCTTACCGGTTGCCGGTTCGGTCAGGTAATCGTCGCCTGCGCGAATCAAGACTAGAGGTGCGACTTTTCCTAGCGGGACTCTACCGGGCGCCCCTTCACAGTCGACGCCCCTGAAGTCTTCCGGTGGCCGGTTCCTGGCATGTTTTGCCGTCCAATACTGTTTCTGCCGTTCGTTGTAAGACTGGTTGTCGGCGCGTTGCTTGCGCTTACGCTGTGCAGCGTCGGCCCTTTTGTTATCGGCCCGCCATGATTCGGTAACCGGTTCGCTAGTGAAGAATGTCATTACCTGCGAGCCTTAGTCGGGTGATAGTGTCCTAGCGATTCTGGCAGCCCTGCGTTCTTGACCCGGTTCCACAAGTCTTGCCCGCGTGCCGGATCTTGGTTTACCGCGTATTCTCGCATTGCTTCTATCTTGTCTTGCAAGGTGTCTAGCATCTCTACTGCAGTCACACGGCCGGACTCTAGCGCATAGATAATGTCCGCGTATCTGGCTACCGATCCGTCAAACGCCATAATCTCAAACGGGTCTTGATTTCTGCCACGTTGCCTGGCGCGTATATCGTCGGCGTGTTCATTGAATCTATCGCCGTAGTCGATAGCATCGTCAGCTCTTATTTTGATCCGTGCCCACATGGTACGGTCTGGCGCGTTGCGACCCGTCCATCTGTCGCCGTCTAGGAAGTAGCGAGGTGCGCCGGTTCCTGCTGGCGCTGGCGGGCGTTCTCTCGGCGGTTCCGGCGGGAAGAAATCCGGCGGTTCCGGCGGGAAGAAATCCGGCGGTTCCGGCGGCCTCTGCGGCGGTTCGCGTCTCTGCGGCGGTCCGGGCCTGACTAGTCCTTCTACA
>JBOIBD010000390.1:0-1265 GCA_050739415.1 Gammaproteobacteria bacterium
GTATTATGCGGGATTCAGTAAGAATCCACACGCGCAGGACATTGCCATGAACAGCATGTCACTACGGGTTTTGCTGGTGTGCTCGGTTGTGCCTTTGGCCTTGGCCGGATGCTGGAACGCCACGACCAGTCACAACGAGCTGATGCAGCAGGGTGCGCAGCGTGGGGTACCGTTCCTGATCTACAACACTTCATGGAACCACATAACGGGTGATACCTACATGGGCAGCGGATCCCTCGCTGTAGGTTTGGTCAATACCGGGCGGGCCCAGATTCAATCGGTCGAACTATTTGTGAGTAGCTGTCCGATGAATGCGCACAGCCCGAAGTCGCACTTGGTCAAGTTCAACGGGCCATTTCTTCCGGGCCAGGCCTATGTGACGCGGTATCAATATGCGCCGCAGGGGAGCTACTACAGTGCGGGTGCAACGCGTGAATATCGTGCTATTGTCTGGGCAACCCGGCATCTGGTAATCCAAGCAGTCAAGATAACCGACGCTTCCGGCGTCGAGACCACGTACCGTGACAACGTCGGGCGATTTCTCGCGCCACTCATTGCCAATTACTGCCTGGAAGCGCATAACGCCACACTGCCCGGGAATCCATAACGTCACGCCGGCAAGCGCGCCCGATTCCGGGCGCTGAAGGCTGCGCGCAATCAGGCGGATTCAAACGCATCCCGGGTAAGGTTGTCCGGCCCTGAAGCCCGAGCGACCACGTTGTCTTCGATTCTGATGCCGCCGTATTGACGGAACTCGTCCACCTTGGGCCAGTTCACGTGGCGGCCGTACGCCGAGGTCTTGAGTTTGTCGAGCAAGGAGGCGATGAAATATAGCCCCGGCTCGATAGTGGTCACGAAGTTCTCGCGCAGTATCCGCGTGCTGCGCAGATTGGGGTGGCCGTCGGGCCTGGGGATGGGGTCGCCACGCGGATTCGCCATGAGACCGCCGACATCGTGTACCTGCAGGCCGAGCAGGTGCCCGAGTCCGTGCGGCAGAAACGTGCGGCTGATGCCCTGCGCAAAGATTTCTTCGGCGGAGAGCCGCACGAAATGGAAATCATGCAACAGGCGCGCGATGGCGTGGTGGGCCTCAAGATGCAGCGCCTTGAAGTCGGTGCTGGGACGCACCTCATGGCCGAGCGCCTGCTGCTCGCGGTCGAGCGCGTCGATGAGTGATTGGAATTCGTCATTGGCCGCCGAATAGGTGCGGGTGATATCAGCCGCATAACCGTGTACTTGGGCAGCTGCGTCGATCAGGAATGAAC
>JBOIBD010000391.1:0-1254 GCA_050739415.1 Gammaproteobacteria bacterium
TCAAGTCTCCGGCGACAAGGTGTTGGAGCAGATCGCCCAGCAGATGCGCGCCAAGAAATTACCCATGGTGGAAGACTTGCGGGACGAATCCGACCACGAGAATCCCACGCGCCTGGTGATCGTGCCGCGGTCCAACCGTGTGGACAGCGACGAGCTGATGGCACATCTGTTCGCCACTACCGATCTAGAGCGCAGCTATCGCATCAACATGAATGTCATCGGCCTCAATGGCCGGCCACAGGTGAAGAGCCTGAAGGACATGTTGGTAGAGTGGCTGGAGTTCCGGGTGGAGACGGTTACGCGTCGGTTGAAATTCCGCCTCGACAAGGTGGACAAACGCCTGCATATCCTCGATGGTCTGCTGATTGCTTATCTGAATCTGGACGAAGTCATCGCCATCATTCGTAAGCATGATCAGCCAAAACCCCTGCTGATGAAGCGTTTCAAACTCAGCGATACCCAGGCGGAAGCCATCCTGGAATTGAAACTACGACATCTGGCCAAGCTCGAGGAGATGAAAATCCGCGGCGAGCAGAAGGATATTGCAAAGGAACGCGACACGCTAATAAGAATCCTCGGCTCCAAGACCAAGCTGAAATCCTTGGTGCGCGATGAACTCGCGAAGGATGCGGAAACCTATGGTGACAAGCGTCGCTCGCAACTGGTGGAGCGCGCGTCCGTAGCCCAGGCGATTGACGAAACCCAGTTGCTGCCCACCGAACCCACGACGGTAATCCTATCGAAGTCCGGCTGGGTGCGAGCCGCAAAGGGCCACGAACTGGATCCGCGTACCTTGAGTTACAAAGCCGGCGATAGTTTTCTGGCGGCGGCGTACGGCAAGAGTAATCAATCGGCGATTTTTCTGGATTCCACCGGTCGTGCCTATACGCTGCCGGCGCATTCGTTAGTATCCGCCCGCAGTCAGGGAGAACCACTCACTGGCAGGCTTGCACCACCGGACGGCGCAAGCTTTGCAGGTGTGCTTATCGGCGAAGCTGAAGATCGCTGGCTGGTGGCGAGTGATGCGGGCTACGGGTTTGTAGTGAAACTTGATGAATTGATTTCACGTAACCGTTCCGGCAAGGTGATTTTGCGCTTGCCGAAAAATGCGCGTGTGCTGGTACCGGCACCGCTAAAGAATGCAAAAAGTGATCTGATTGCGGCGGTGAGCAGCGAAGGACATATATTGGTGTTTAGCGTTAAGGCGCTGCCTGAGCTGGCACGCGGCAAGGGCAACAAGATCATGGGTATTCC
>JBOIBD010000392.1:0-1237 GCA_050739415.1 Gammaproteobacteria bacterium
CGCGTTGCTGGTCACGTTGAACGTGCCGGTGGGCAGACCGACGTTAAAAATTGAGCCCTGGTCAGCCTGTAGATTGCCGTCAAGCGTTCCAATTCCGGCCAGCGTTTGATTGCCGACAACTTCAAAGATGCTATTGGTCACCAATACCTCGCTGGATCCATTCGGCAGTGTAAAGCTCACGTTGCTGATAAAACCCATGTCGCTGGCATCGAGTACGGCATTCGGGGACGCCAGGGTGACGCTCACCGAATTGGTTAGCGTATCCGGAGCGTCCAGCGCCAGCACACCATTGCTCAAAGTGGTTGCCTCAGTATAGGTGATGGTGGCGACATAGCCGGTAACCGTTTCACTAAAACCGGTGTTCGGATCCGTTACGATGTTGGTCGTAACAGTACTGCCGCCGTTCAATGTCAATGTGCCGGTGCCGACTTTTGTGAGTGCGGAGAATTCATTGCCTGAATCATTCTCAATGATTCCAGAGTAGGTGGTGCTTAGGTTATTCCAGCCCACAGACCAGGTCACCGTGCCTGGAGTGGCGGTTGGCCCAAAAAGCAACGTTTGGGGGACGCCCTCCAGCGCGCCGAGATTCATGATGCCCGGATTACGACAGACCAGGCTGGCGTTGGTGACGGCCAGGTCAAATATGGCGTTGGTGCTGCCGAAGCACGTGTTGCCGCCGCCGCTGTTAAATCGGAACTCAGAACCGTTCGGCGTAATGAGCATTATAGTTCCGGTAAATCCGTCCAGGTTTCCGTTTGCAGTGTAAGGATTATAGGTATTGCTAATCATGATGACCCCGCTGCCTGTCCAATTTCCGCCGCTGACGGGGTTTCCACCGCTGCCAGATGTGGCAACGATCATATTGGTGGTGCCGGGAACGAAGTTAAAGGCGTTGGGCACCGTAATGCCGGCGCTGGGATTATAGACCAGCGAGCTGTTGCTGAAATTAATCGTTCCCGAGCCGGCGCCATTGGCACTGTTGAGCTGAAGGATGCTCGCCGCGATGGTCGTGGTGTTTGTGTACGAATTTGCATTGTTGAGAACCAATGTTCCGCCTCCTTCCAACGTCAGCTCGCCATTGCCAACGATGTTGCCGCCCACCGAGAGGGTTGAACCGTTCGTGACATCAATTGTGCCGCCGCCATTGGTTACAGTCAGGCCGTGATCGGTGCTTGAAGAGGGCCCGCTGTAATCCAGCGTCCCGCCATTAAATATAATATTGGCCGAGGCCGCTGAC
>JBOIBD010000393.1:0-1235 GCA_050739415.1 Gammaproteobacteria bacterium
TGATTGCCGTGGTGTCGCTTTCCATCCACGGACTGAATTTTGCGGTGGATTTTACCGGCGGCGTGACCGTGCAGGTGGCCTACCCGCAGCCCGCAAACCTGCAGGCAGTACGCGGAGCACTGGCCGCTGCCGGCTACAAGGATGTGATCGCACAGACCTACGGCACGCCCGAGGAAGTGTTGATCCGGCTGCAGCCCAAAAAGGGTGTCTCGGGCAGTGCCACGGGCAATGACGTGGTGGAGCTGCTGCAGAAAGCCACGCCGGGCGTGAGCCTGCAACAGGTGAACTTCGTGGGACCGGAGGTTGGCAAGGACCTGGCTACCAAGGGTGCCATCGCCTTCGTGCTCACGCTGGCCGGCATCCTGGTCTACATCATCTTTCGCTTCGAGCGCCGGCTTGCGATCGGCGCGGTGGTTGCGACCCTGCACGACGTAGTGTTCGTGGTCGGGTTTTTCTCGGTCTTTCATCTCGAGTTCGACCTGAACGTGCTCGCCGCCGTGCTGGCGGTCATGGGTTACTCGGTGAACGACACCGTGGTGGTCTTTGACCGCATTCGCGAAGATTTCCGCATCATGCGCAAGGGCGAGCCCATCGATATTATCGATCTCGCCATCAATCAGACGCTCTCGCGTACCATCATCACCTCCGGCACCACACTGCTGGTAGTGATTGCGCTCCTGATCCTCGGTGGCCCGGTGTTGCACGGCTTCTCAGTGGCGCTGCTGATCGGCATCATCGTCGGTACCTATTCGTCGATCTACATCGCGAGCGCCGTCGCGCTGGTGCTCGGCGTCAGCAAGAAAGATCTGATGGTCAGGGTGAAAACAGAAAAGAAAATAGACGATATGCCCTGATGGATCGTCATTCCTGCGCGACCGCCACGGACGGCGGAAGTCCCGGAAACGCAGGGGTGGATGACCACTGGTTCACGCCATTGCAAACAGTTTTGCAATGGTATTGGAAACGGGATCAGGCAGTGGTTCATGGGCTTCCATGCGTTCTGCCAGGACATGCAAAGCCAAAGCCTCTACCCGTTGCTGCGCCTCTTTCGGATCGCGTCCGTAAGCCATCACGCCGGGCAGTGACGGGATTTCCGCCAGCCAGCGGCCATCTGCTTCGTGTTCAATTTCAATCTGGAACATGGCTTATCCTCCATTCCTCATTATGGACCTAAATTGTTGTACCAGAAAAGTCGGTGGGGATTACGAAACACTTGTTACGGATCAGTCTTTGTT
>JBOIBD010000394.1:0-1227 GCA_050739415.1 Gammaproteobacteria bacterium
TGCTAATTCAGCTCTCAATGCGCAGCAAATTTCCGCAACTATGCCACCGGCTGGCAATAACCTGATGCCGCTATTCTGTCGCATGGATTATAGAAATCGAGTCACCCTGCAGGCACTCGCATTTCAACAAGATGGGGATTCCTATTTCCGAGCCCGAGTCGCAAGGCTCGCAATTGCGTATAGAGGGTGGGACTTTACCCGCGCAAGGCGTTGATGAACTCTTCCGCGGAAACGCCTGCTTGTTTGAGCACGCCGACAACGTGCCCATTTTCACTTCACGGTGATTGGGAACCACACAACCGCTGGCACCTCGTCGAAGAACAATGTGACTCCCACGCTGACGCACCAGACAAAACCCAATCGTTCAAGCGCACGTACGACCTCCGTACCGGAAACGCGCGGCAGACTAGGCACGTTTGGCAACCTCAAAGGTGGTTATCAACGGCCGGCCTGGCGCCGGCAGTGGAAACTCCTCGAGGTATAAACCGGTTGCTTCGCGAAGGTTGGCGAGTGCCTCTTCGACGGTCTCGCCTTGAGATGTCGAACCGGTCTCGGGGTTCAGCGCTGTGAAGCCCCCTTCAGGAGCAGGTAACAATACGGCCGTGAATACCATGACGTAGGTCTCCAATTCCAATGGTGCGTATTGTTGCATAACCTCTGACGGTCCATTTCCGCACCACCTAATTGCGTGCGCGGTTGACAGTCGTGCCCGCACGACCAGCTCCGAATGTGTTGCTGGTGCCCACCCGTTGCATTGCGGTCACGGAAACGCGGGACTGTATTTACGCCACACCGTACGAAGCAATGGGCGCGCTAATTAATGATTTTGGCTTTTTGGCGCCTGCACCGGCTCGGCCAGCCCACGTCTGCGATTGAGCGTGTAGCCGAGAATCGGCCGCACAATTACATATATAAGGATCGCACCGGCGCCTCCCAGAATCAGCCACGCGACGAGGGCATGCAGACTGTAAGTCCAGAGCAGGTCGAGCGCATGCCAGAAGCCCGCATGAAAGACCCCCAGTAGTTCAGCGTAGGTAAACGGCAGGGGCGGCTGATGGAAAATCCACTGGCCGGTCTGTATGAAGGGAATCCACAATAGCAGTTGCAGCGGGTACGCGAGGAACTGAATGGCCTGAATCAACGGCAGGTTGAGCCGCAGTATCACTGCCGCCAGCGCACACAAGATCGTAGTGGTGCCCAATACCGGGATGGCTCCCAGCAGCACCC
>JBOIBD010000395.1:0-1226 GCA_050739415.1 Gammaproteobacteria bacterium
GGGCTGGCCATCGCGGCGTCGATAAGTCATCAGGTCAAGCGGCAGCGCCGCCCGACCCACTCTCACCATGTCGAGTAGATCCGGGTTGAGCACCAAAGCGAGACGATACGGCTCGCGGCCCAGGACAGGCAGATCACCACCGATTTCATACATTCCGCCGGTCACCGCCGCAATAGCGATCGCAACGCGCGCAATGTTCCGGGTTGACAAATGATTTTCATTCCGGCGCATTAGACCATGATAGAGAGGAGAGGCGGGGACGCTTTGTTTGGTGATTGGAGCAAACGCGTCTGGATCGCTGATATAGAAATTCCGATCCATGTAGAAACGTGCGGCAATGCCGATGGCTTCACGGCGGCAGGTCTCGAATCCCCGTCCGACATCTGTCGAAAGCCGTCCCGCTTCGACCAGCCCCACCGGATTCAACATCGTGCTGCCATCTTTGTCAAGAATTACATTGGGCCCCACGGCGCGGCGTATAATCTCCAGTCCGATCCGCTGGTCTTCCATTGCGGTGGTGTGCGGGCGGTAGTGATAGCCTTCAATTGAGCTTGTCGCCATGAAGTCCAGCTTTATGAGACGCGCGCCCCAGTCATGCGTCAGCGTACGGAAGGTGCGCCACAGGTACAATTGCGCGCCGGGATTGGTCGTATCCAACACATAGACAGGGTCCTTGTGGCGGAGGTTCTGGACCTCAATCGGCTGCCCCGCGGCGTTATGCACCAGCCAGTCGGGATGGAGCTGGTAGAGACGGGAGTGCTGTGCAACTTCAAGCGGCGCAGTCCACAGGCCAAATTTCAAGCCGAGACGGGTGACTCGCCGGCCGATGTATCCCACCCCGTGGGGAAACAAAATGGCATTCGGCGTGGTGTACTCTCCGCGATCGTATTGGTATCCATCGTCCATGAAAAAATATGTGAATCCGTCGCGGCGCACATGCTGCGAAAGCCAAGCTGCATTGGTGAGGGCAGCGCCCGAATCCAGGCCATTGTGATATGTCCCATCCGAGCTCCACCAGCCCATGGGAGCAGGCATGGTGATGTCCACATGGTGCCAGAGCCGCACCGCCTGGCCGTAATTTTCCAGCAGTTTTAGGAAGTCGCCGCCCCCGCCAACCATGATGCGCTCTGCCGGGAGATCACCCCCCGGCTGGACCGGCAGGCGCAGGGTGATGTGGTCCTGCGGCGGATCATTTTGCAGAGAATGGTAATCCTGAATCACAGTGG
>JBOIBD010000396.1:0-1219 GCA_050739415.1 Gammaproteobacteria bacterium
AGGTGTACCAGGATGCACTGTATTGGAACGGTGAGGCCCAAGCCATGTACATCCACGGTGTACTGACGTTAGATCAACGCGCGCGCGCCGAGCAAATTTACCACGCCATCTGTCGCAAGGTGCGCGACGGATTGAAACCCACCACGCGCGCTCATTCCGAAACCATCTTCGAGATTGACGAGAAACTCGCGGACAAATTCTTCCTCAACATGAGCGTATTCCAATCGGTGCCGGACGTGTGGGCCATCGATCAGGTGTTTCCCATCATGCCGGTACACCGTCTGGGCGAACCGCTCACGCGCCGCGCGGTGCTGCAGGACCTCACCTGCGATTCCGACGGCCGCATTGACCAATACGTGGACGAAGAGGAACTGGAAGCCACCATGCCGGTGCACCTCATCCGCAACGGCGAACCCTACTATCTCGGCTTCTTCATGGTGGGCGCGTATCAGGAAATCCTGGGCGACATGCACAACCTATTCGGTGATACCGACTCAGTGAACGTGGAACTGGATGCCGCGAACGGCTACAAACTGGTGAAACCAGAACAAGGCGACACCGCGGAAGATGTGCTGCGCTACGTGCATTTCGAGCCCAGCGATCTCGTGACCCGTTACCGCGGCAAGATTGATGCCGCCACTGGCCTGGATCCTTATCAACGCGCGCAATACCTGAAGGAGTTGGAGGAAGGCTTGAAGGGCTACACCTATCTGGAAAAGTGAAGTGTAGGAATGGCTGCTTCATACTTCCATCAGGAATTCACTCCGGTCTTCTCACGAGCGGGCATAGCAAGTGGTCTTCCTGCCTCACTTCTTCCGTACATAAAGCTGCTTTGATACAGAACCTGTCAATGAAGAACCAAGATCAGCAAACCAAATCCGTTTTTTCCAACCGCAATTTCAACTTGTTGTTCGGTGGCAGCTCGATTTCGGCGCTGGGCGACCAGTTCACACTGGTGGCTTTGCCGTGGCTGGTGTTGAAACTCACCGGTGATCCCGCCGCCCTTGGCATCGTATTGGCGGTTATGGCGTTGCCGCGCGCAGTATTCATGCTCATCGGCGGCGCCGTAGTGGACCGGATGTCGCCGCGGCGCGTGCTGCTGGGCGCGCGCGCAGCCAATGCCGTATGCATTGCGGTGCTCGCGCTGCTGGTACTGACCGGTGGCATCCATATGTGGATGATTTACCTTTTGGCGCTTGGCATCGGTCTGTCCACGGCC
>JBOIBD010000397.1:0-1214 GCA_050739415.1 Gammaproteobacteria bacterium
CCAAAATAACGGGTGATGACCCGCTGCATTTGCAGGTTACCGCGATTGGGGCGTGGAGAGCTTCGGGCATGCCCTATGGGGGGCGCTACCCGTGCGCGAATCTTGTTTACGATGGCGTCTGGTACTATGGCACGTATTGCTGTGACATTAATGAACGTAAAGTTGGAGACGTGATCTACAACTGGGCGTGGCTGGGACCCTTCATGGGGTGCCGCTATTCCAAAGACTACGGCAAGACCTGGATTGAGAGTCCCTGTAAGCCGTGGGCGCCGCTGTTTAAGCAGGACACCGATAGTAAGGGACCTCAAGTTCGCGCGCTGGAGCATCGCAAGAAAGACTTTGCCGGAGATAGGCCCGGAGACGATGTTGGTTCCATGATTCCGGGCCTCCCGTTGCCGAAGCTTGGTGTGATGCATTTTGTCGACTTCGGTAAGAACATGCAGCATTCGCCTGACGGCAAAGCATACTTGGTGGGACACGGTAACGCTCCTCATGACATGCATCCGCGTCTCGGCTCCGTCAGTTGGCTTTCCGGAAATGCCATTTACCTGACCCGGGTTGCGGTGAGCCCCGAAACGATCAACGATGAGAGCTACTACGAATTCTTTGCCGGTTATGATGCCAGGGGCTCTGCCATTTGGACTAGCCGGTTTGCTGAAATGAAGCCGATGCTCGAATGGATCAACCACCTTGGCAGTGTCACCATTACCTTTAATCCTGGTTTAAACAAGTATCTGATGTGCATTGCGGATGGATGGCCAAGCACCCGGATGATCAGCACGATCCTCATGGAATCCGATGATGTGGCCGGTCCGTGGAAAATGGTCTGTTATCTAAAGGATTTTGGCGCCCAGGGCTATTTTGTGAACATTCCGAGCAGGTTCGTCCAACCCGGTGGGAAGACATTCTGGCTCTGTTATAGCGCCAATTTTACGAATGGCTGGCTGGGCACCCATTATCCAGCCGATCCACCGGGAAGCCGCTACGGTCTGTGTTTGCAGGAGGTGAGGCTGTGACCTGCACTCCAAAAACCGATAGGGTTTCTGGCCTTGGCGCACTCGCGGTTCTCGTGATCACTTTGTTGGCCGGTACGATTGGGCTCGCTCAGGGGGCACGCGAACCGTGGATGAACAAGTCGTTGTCTCCCGACCAGAGGGCCGATCTGCTTCTAAAGCAAATGACTCTTGGCGAGAAGATCCAACTCGCCCATGGGA
>JBOIBD010000398.1:0-1212 GCA_050739415.1 Gammaproteobacteria bacterium
GCACAGCTTTCCCTGGAGTGGGAAGTGCTCCGAATCGCTCTTGATCGGGACGACGAAGATGGTTTCCGGCTCGTGGGCATGAACGTCAATCACGAAGCCGAAGTCGGTCGGCAAGTTCCCGCTGACTTCTTCCCACGAATCGCCAGCGTTATCGCTGCGCATCACGTCCCAGTGTTTCTGCATGAACAGCACCCCCGGGCGTGACCGGTGCATTGCGATGCGGTGAACGCAGTGGCCGACCTCCGCTGTCGGATCGGGAATGTATTGGGACTTCAGTCCACGGTTGATTGGCCGCCACGTTTTGCCGCCGTCGTCGGTCCGGAAAGCGCCAGCCGCCGAAATGGCGATGTAGATCCGGCCTGGGTCGCTCGGATCCAGAAGGATTGTGTGCAGGCACATCCCGCCGGCGCCTGGCTGCCAGTGGGGCCCGGTGCCGTGGCCGCGCAGCCCGGAGAGTTCCTGCCACATCTGTCCGCCGTCGGCCGAGTGAAACAAGGCGGCATCCTCCACCCCGGCGTAGACGCTATCTGGATCGGTCAGCGATGGTTCAAGATGCCAGACTCTCTTGAATTCCCAAGGATGCGCCGTGCCGTCGTACCACTGATGAGTTCCGGGAACGCCGTCGTACACGAACTTGTTACCCACAGCCTCCCACGTCTTGCCGCCATCGTTGGAGCGCTGGATCAACTGCCCGAACCAGCCGCTGGATTGTGACGCATATAGCCGATTCGGGTCAGCCGGTGAACCCTTGATATGGTACAACTCCCAGCCAGCAAAATGGGGACCGCTGATGTCCCACTGCTCACGCTTTCCATCCGCTGTAAGGATAAATGCGCCTTTGCGCGTGCCAACCAGTACGCGTACCTTGCTCATGGGTGTCTCCTTCCCGCTATTTGTTCAGATTTTTGCGGGCTAGATTCGCGAATATATAGTGGTCGCGTCTCCACCCTTCTAGCGGGACTGCTGAAAAATTGAGTGGAGCGGCAATTTCTATCCTCGTTTGCGTTATTTGCGAGTTGTGAGTGGGCTTTCACGCAGATTCCGCGCTGCCGAACGCCTGTCAGTGAGCATTTTAACACCGTTTAGAGACACGACAGCCCGGACTTACTGCGTTGGAACCGCAGCGGCCATCAGGTTTCGCATGCGCACCAGATTGTAGGCCGCGCACGCGAACGTAAACATCCAGTCCACCTTCAAGGTTCCGCGATGGCG
>JBOIBD010000399.1:0-1193 GCA_050739415.1 Gammaproteobacteria bacterium
GGCGGCGGTCATCGCCATCGTCGTGTTGCTGTTGTGGTGGTGGGGTCTGAGCAACGCCATTTCCAATCAACAAGCGCGCAATGCGTATCTCACTGATCAGATCAAGCTGATGGACAACCAGATTGCAGAGATCAAGGATCTACAACAGACCAAGGCGCGTCTGTTAGCGCGCATGCAGATCATCGAACATCTGCAACAGAGCCGGCCCACTGAAGTGCATCTGTTAGACCAACTGGTAAAGACCCTGCCGCCAGGTGTGTACCTGACCCAAGTCATACAGAAAGGTGATCAAGTGCAAATACAGGGCGTGGCCGAATCCAGTGCCCGCGTTTCCACGTACATGCGTAACATTGACGCTTCGCCTTGGATGAGTGATCCAAATCTGCAAGTTGTGCAGAAGGATTCGAAAATTGATTTCGGGGTGCGTGCCCAGCAGTTCAACGTCAACGCCAAAGTCGTGGATAAGACGGATGCAGCGCAAGACGCCCAATCGGGGGGTGCACAGCCATGAAGCTGGCAGACCTTAAAAGTATTGATCTGAACGAACTGCGCAATCTGGATTTCAGAAATCCGGGGAGCTGGCCGCTGATCGCCCGCGTTATCGCCTACATCGTGGTCTTCGTCATCGTGGTCGCGATCGGTTACTACTTTTGGCTTAGCAGTGACGGGCAGCAGTTGAATCAGGCGCAACAGCAGGAAGTCACGCTCAAAACGCAGTTCGAACAGAAGGCCGCGGAAGCTGCCAATCTGGACATCTATAAAGAACAGCTTGAACAGATGAAACGTTCATTCGGCACCATGTTGCGGCAGTTACCCGGCAAGACGGAGATTCCGAATCTGCTCCAAGACATTTCACAAACCGCACAAATTGATGGGCTCAAGCAGGATTTGTTCAAGCCTGATAACGAGATCAAGAAAGATTTTTACGCGGAAAAACCCATCCAGATACAGCTGGAAGGCACGTATCATCAGTTTGGCAAGTTCGTGAGTGATATCGCCGCATTACCGCGCATCGTCACAGTGCATGACATTAACATCAAGCCTCAGGGCAACAGCGCCGGCGGTGCGACCCTGGTCATGACGCTCACGGCCAAGACCTACCGCTATCTCGAGGACAGCGAACAACCTGTGACGAAGAAACCCGTCAAGGGGCGCAAACCATGAGCAGCATTACCTCCTGTTCAAGTCGCCCC
>JBOIBD010000400.1:0-1187 GCA_050739415.1 Gammaproteobacteria bacterium
TCGTCGGGGACATCGAAGATTCCGTTCGCGTTGGTGTCTGTCCAGCTTTCCTCGCCAATGGCATAAGCCAGGATTTCCGCATGGTCTTTCACCGCAGGCCCCTTAATACTGGGATCCGGTCGCGGGTTCTGACTGGTCCAAGTTACTGTGCAGGCGCCACCCGTGGTGGTGCAGCCGGGTTGGATGGCTCCACCTGTGGCCGTGAAATATACCGCTGTGCCGTCGGGTACAGGATTGCCGAAATTATCCGCCAGGCGCGCAGTAATAGCATTGGTTGTGCCATCCAGGTCACCGCCTTCGACGTTGTAGGTCACTGCAGAAAGAGAAAATCCATTTTCAGTGGGAAAACCGGTACTGACTATCAGCGCGTTGGATTGTGTTGATATCGACGCGCCGCCCGGAACCGTGACGGTTGCAGTTACCCGTACGGTCGTCGGTACCGTCCCCGACTGCACGACAGTTTGTACCGAACCGTTATTGCCTGATGTTGCCGTGGTTGGACTTAAAGACATCCCGCCCGCTGCGCTATCCAGGCTGAAGGAAACGCTGGCCCCCGGCACTGGACCGCCAGTTGAGTTAATCACCTTGAAAATCACCGTCGAGGTTTCAGTTCCACCCACGCCTTGCAAGGTGATGGTCGAAGGCGTGGCGGAAACAAACTGAATCGAGCCGATGGCGGCGGCGGCAACTGTCACGGTGCCGGTCGCGGTGAGGGTGGCGCCGTTCACGCTGGTGGTCGCCGTAATGGTGTCGCTGCCGCTGCAGCCGTTGGCCGCATAAGTGATGCTTGCAAGTCCGGTCGAAGTTGTAACTGAGTTGCCGGCAGTGCCGTTGACGGTGAAAGTAGCCAGTCCGTTCTGGAAACAGGGAGAATTGAAGGTAATGGTTGTGGATTGGGTATAGGGCGTGCCACTTGCGTTTTGCAAGGTTGCGGTCACGGACGTGGAGCCGCCGGCGGACAGGCTGGTCGAGGAAAGTGCCAGCACGCCCGGCTGGAAGGAGCCACCGCTGACGCTGCCGATGGATACCGCGCCGGTGTTGCCGGTGCCAGTCCCACCACCGCCAGTGCTGCTGCTGCTCGAACCACTGTTGAAGCCACCGCCCCCACATGCAGCCAATACACCGGCCAGCAGGACAATCCCGGTGTATTTAAAAGCGTGCTTTTTCATATTGGACTCCCTAGATAT
>JBOIBD010000401.1:0-1183 GCA_050739415.1 Gammaproteobacteria bacterium
CTCTTGACCTGGCGCTCGAGCGCGGCTTGTTGCTGAACGCTGCGCATCGGCTGGAGTTGAGGCGCGTCACCTGCCGGCGGCGTCGCGGCCGGCGAGGCAGGCGCGGCAACTTCTTTGTGTTTGACGGGGGGGGCGGGCGGCGTCGCGGCTTGTTCGATATGCTCGGGCGGCTGCTCCTGCGGCTTAGGCGCAGTGACCGCCGGTGGGGCAGGAGCAGGCTTCTGAATCACCAGCACCCTGCCCTCTCCAGCCGCTGGAGACGGAGCGGGTGGAGGCGCGGGAACATAGACGACGCGGAGAGCTGGTTGGTGATGGCAAGCGGCGAGTCCGGCGGCAGTGGCGGCAATGGCAATCAATTGGATGAATTTCAAGATGTTCTAATTCTAGCATCACCGGAAAATTTTGACAGAGTTCGTGTCCGTCGATATACTGGCGGGTTATTCAACGAGCGATCTGAAAAAAACTTGCTTGACATCGACTGCTTTTACGCCCTAACATTTTCGGTTGGCCTTTTGGCTCGCGAGGCGCATAAAAACGGAGCGGCCCCAGGAATCTCTCAAAGTTGTTTCTGCTTTTGATGCTTCGGCGCGAATTGGCACTCCGGCCGCTAAGCATTCACATGCAATAGGCAAGCGATAATTCTGTTAAGGCACATTTATGGCCCAGTTGTTCCATCATCATGCGAATACGCTTGCCAAGGGCGTGATCTTGGGGGTGCTCATCCTGATTGGTGCGGGCTCTTACACGGCGTGGCAAGTCAATAACAGTTACAACGTCTATCGTCACGAGCCCGTGACCCAGCCCATTCCTTTCAGCCACAAGCACCACGTGACGGATGATGGAATTGACTGCCGCTTTTGCCATACGACGGTTGAAACTTCAGCCTTTGCCGGGATTCCTTCAACGCACACGTGCATGACCTGCCACTCCAAAATTTGGGTGAACAGCCCGATGCTGGAGCCGGTGCGGGAAAGTTACATTAGCAACACTTCGATTGACTGGGTGAAAGTGAACGAGCTTCCCGATTTCGTTTATTTTAATCACAGTATTCACGTTGCGAAAGGAATTGGCTGCACTACGTGTCACGGGCCAATCGGCGACATGCCGATCACTTACCGGCAGAATACCCTCTACATGCGCTGGTGCATTAACTGCCACAAGCATCCCTGGCGCTATATACGTC
>JBOIBD010000402.1:0-1152 GCA_050739415.1 Gammaproteobacteria bacterium
TTGCTCGGCCACAAAGATTTCAACCAGTTCCACGACATTAGGTGTTACGCAGTTGAAGTAACTGGGAGCCGGATTCGTGGATGAGCCAAGTAGGCGCGCACGGCGTCACGAATGATCGCGGTCTTGGCTTCCAGCCAACTGATGCCCTGAGCAAAACAATGGACCTCCAGACGCAGAAACGCACGGATCGCCAGCCCAATGTGGTTCCGCTGCGCCCGTGCCGAACGTGTCTGACAACGCTCGACCTCGGTGCATTGCTTGATGCCCCGATGGTAGTTCTCGATGGTCCAACTGTACTCCGCGTACTGCTGCCGCGTCAGGTCCGTCATGGCCAGGTCGCTGGTCGCCCAGTAGGCAATGTCGCCGTCTGGGGCGACGATCTTGAATACCTGGACCAGCCCGTAACCGGGCAACCACACCTCCGTTCCCGTGGCGGCAATCTCCGTTCGGGACAGCGATCGCTTTCCTTGCCGGTCGCGGTTGACCAGCCGATTGGACTTCAAGCGTGTCAGCCACGTCCAACCGAACTGGCGCAGCAGCTTGAGGTTGTCCAGGCTGCTATACCAGCCGTCGAAGATCACGCACCGCGGTTGGAAACCGCGTTGGCGGGCCATCTGGAGCATGGCGCGGAAATGGTCGTTCTTGGTGGCCTCCTTGGCGTTGTGGTAAATGCGGTAGTCGCAAGGGATGTGGCGGTCGCCATCGGTCCACAGCAGCGACACGAGATTGATCCCCTGGACGACAGCATGGTGCTTGCCCGACCAGTGGCGTCCGACCAGTTCGATGGCCTTGGCGTAGGGCTTGTCGAGGGTGGAGTCGTCGGCGACGAGAACGCCGTCGGTCAAGGTCACTTGCATCCGCGCCTCCTGCCAGAGCGTTTCAGCGTCCGGTTCGAGCCGGTGCAACAACCGCGTAAAGGCGTCATGGGCCGGCGGTCGAGGTTGCTCCGGTTGAACCTTGGCTGCCTCGGTGGCACTGCATGCCTTGGGCGTGGCGATGAGGAAGTCGATGTAGTCTTCGGGTTGCACACGTGGTGGATTCATAAGCCCAAGACTACCGATCCTCCCGCGATAGCGCAAGCCGAAAATCCGTCAACTGCGTAACACCTAGACATGAAAGACTCCATGCGGCACTCGATTCCCTCGCATAGTC
>JBOIBD010000403.1:0-1146 GCA_050739415.1 Gammaproteobacteria bacterium
GCCCTTGTCCTGGCCGCCCAGGGCGACCCCTGGATCCCCGAGACGCCTGAAACGGCAAACCGCGCCCGAAAGCCGCTACCCAGCGCACACCACGGATTACAACAAATGCGCAGAGCTATCCAGTTACGCGGAGTTATCCTCTTCCTTGTAACCGAGCATTGAAATGACCGGAGCCAGCGGGTCAAGTATCATGACTTCACAGTCAGCCTCTTTCAGCCTCTCTGCGAACATATCCTGAAAGCCAGGATCATTAATCTTGAAGCCACCTGCTTTACCTTGCAACTGCCACACTCTCAGTCTGTCGCTATCCAGCTTGAGTCCCGCATCTGTCGCATACTTCCTTAGCATCTGATCTGTCAGCTCAAAGTTGACGTAGATGACTCTGCCGCTAACCGTCATGCATGACAGGTCTAAGAAATCAGCAGGGGAGGTTAGCGCTCTGACTAGTGCCAGCACCGTAGTTGTCTTACCTGACTTGGCGTATGCGGAAAACAGGACGTTGGTGTTCATAGGAAGGATGCCAGGAATCCGGTAGCTGAGCGGTTCGTCTGACAGATCGGAGAACTTGACGAAATCAAAGTTAGCCTGCGCTGGAGTCCATAAGGCTGTGTTGCGGTTGACTGTGGCAATGGCTGTGTTTGGCATAGGGTCTTTAATTTCCATCTGTCCCCCTAAGCCCGCTGCGGATAGTTTTCCTGGTTGCTGGCTCGCCATCCTTGGCGACGTATCCGCAAGCAACCGCCGCACCGTATAGCTCGGCTTCGGCTTCGGCATACTCGATACGTCCGGCTGCTACTGCCTCACCAAACCTTTTAGATGCCCAGTGAAGTTTATTGTTGCGTCCTGTGCGCGGTTCAGAAGAGGCCAGCCAATCAAGTACGCCGTTCAGCCGTGAGGCCAGCAGTGGCGTTGGGATGGTAGCTAGATCGCTGTGAGCGTCGTTTGGCTCCTGGCGCATGTGATCGCTGGCCTTACGTTGCTCAGCATCCATAAGAGCTGCTGAGAGCCACGCAGGCCAGTCGTAAGTATTCGGAAGTCCCGTGAATGGGCATGCCGGTGGCCGGCGTGGCAGTTTCGCGGGGCCGCGCCGGTGCTTGTTCGCGGGGGTGTTATCCGGGCTGCAGGGGTGGCTGCGCCCAGGTGCGG
>JBOIBD010000404.1:0-1138 GCA_050739415.1 Gammaproteobacteria bacterium
AGGGTCCATCATGCCCTGGGGGATTATGTTGTTGGGAAACGGCGTGCGCGTAATTTGGCCGGTGGCGGGATTGTAGACCGACGAAAAGGGATTATAAATCGTCGCAATCTGTCCATCGATATTATGAGTTTGTGAGAAATCGCCGTTTCGCTGAGCCATGGTTGGCACAGTGGTGACGTCGGTGCTCGGCGAATTAAGTTTCCAATAATTAAAGGATGTGAACATGAAGAGCTTGTTCTTGATGATGGGGTTTCCGATGTTTACTCCAATTGTGTTTTGACGCGTCGAAAGGGTGGAAACGGGGGACGTGGTCCGGTTATAAAGCGCGTTGAGCCACGGATATCGGCCCAGCCAATCCACGGTGCCATGAAACTGGTCGCTGCCGGACTTGGTGGTGATGTTGATCGTGCCCCCGGCGCTGTGGCCGTACTGAGCGTCCACGCCGACCTGCTCCACCGTGGTCTCTTGAACGTCACCCATATTTGGCGGGTAGGTGTACTTATGACCGACGTCCACGGTGCTGCCGTCAACCGTGAGATTATTCTTTAGATTGGTGCCGCCACCGAGATCCACGCTGTTTGCAGACCACGATAAATAGGGTTCCATCTCGCTTCGGGTGTTGACCGCTTCCGGCGCCAGCAAGGTCAGCTTGAACGGATTCTGATCGTAACGCGGCGTATTCTGCGATAAGGTCGAATTGAGGGCGATAGTCTGGTTGCTGGTGTTGGTCTGCAACAAAGGAGGAGCCGCCGTCACCGTAACCGTTTGCCGGACCGTACCCGGTCGCAGGGTGGCGTTCACCGTGATGTCGGAGCTCGCCATAACCACAATGTTCTCGTGGACGAACCTCTCAAACCCTGGGGCCTCGGCCGTGACCGTATACGTATCTGGAATGAGAAGGTTGAAAAGGTAAAGGCCGCTCGAGTCCGTCTTGCGTACGGTTCGCACTTGTGTTTGGGTGTCGAGCAGCGTGACCGTCGCGTTGGGCACTGCGGCTCCGCTTTGGTCCGTGACGGTGCCCTGAACTACGCCACGATAAACCTGCGCCACGCTTGCGGTGGCGGCCAGCAGAATGAACGCCAACAGGAAAATGAATTTTCGCCTCATAGGATCCTCCTGCGCCGATCTTTGGCCAGGA
>JBOIBD010000405.1:0-1136 GCA_050739415.1 Gammaproteobacteria bacterium
GACCATCCGTTCCACACAGATACCATCTTGAAAGCCTATCCAGAATACAGACATATTCGCTTCGATAGCACGTCTAGCCCCAATACGGATCTCAGGCACATGTATGCACAGTTTGGCCGGAGCCTGGCGAAGCGACTGCTACCCCGGCTGCCATCAAGCTTGATGCGCAGTGGTTTTCTGTTGCCCAGATCGCTCGCCGGTCTTGCCAACGGCAAATATGCTGCGCGCAGCGCGTGGTACGCGCCCCTCGTTTTGTATCTGCATCAATTGGAATTTCTGTCTCGGCGAACATTGGACTCGGGCATGCCGAAGTCGATTCCAAGAGCCGCCCAGTAGTGTCCGTGGAAGTGACGAGGCTGGTTTTGTTTGGGCGTATCTGTGCGAGCGGAGTGTGCAGCCACGCGCATCACGGGACAGGGCTTGCGGTGGTGCCACAAGCAGTCAGCATCGATGCGGCCCTGGCCCGCATGTGCAGCAGGATGCGCAGCGTGTCGGACGGACCGGCGACATACCAGGGAAGGGTCGGAACATGAAGTTCAAAAAACTGAAAGCGGTGGTGCCCAGGAGAGGGCGTGGCCGGTGTATTTAGCGCGAGCACTGCTCGCGCCCGCCGCGCGACCCAACATGGATGTTGGGTCCGGTGAGCTCACCAGGGATGGTTCTGTGAGTAAAGTGAAATTGTTGGATAACGGTGGTGCCCAGGAGAGGACTCGAACCTCCACGGAGTTACCCGCTAGCACCTGAAGCTAGTGCGTCTACCAATTCCGCCACCTGGGCATCGGCTGCGGTCGGCGGGGACCCGCCGCGAGAGGCGGCACTTTACCGGCGGTGCCCGCTTGTGTCAATGTCGCACTTTCTTAAGCTATTCATTCCATGAAGAAAAAAACCAAGACCCGCAAAGTCACGTCCCGCAAGCAACGTCCTGCCGATCCCTACGCCGAACGCGAAGCGCAAAAGTACACTCATCCGATTCCGAGCCGCGAGGCGATTCTCGATTGGCTGGAGCAGACCGGGCAACCGCTGCGTTTCGAGCGGCTGGCCGCGGATCTGCGTCTGCAACAGCCGGATGCCATCGAAGCGCTCAATCGGCGCCTCGCGGCCATGTTGCGCGACGGCCAACTGGTGCAGAACCGCCG
>JBOIBD010000406.1:0-1133 GCA_050739415.1 Gammaproteobacteria bacterium
GCCAAGCCCATGAGTCGCACGCAGGTCGCATCGGCGGCAACGGCGTCATCTGAAAGCACAAGGCGGTTTAGCCGACGCGCGGTTCCTGCCAGAGGGCCATTGCCCTCCATACACGCGATAGCATCCGCAATGACAAAGTGAATCGGCACAGTGGCCGCAATATCAACAATACTCTGCTGAATGCCCCGCCAATGCAACAGGTTCTTGGGCCATCCGTATTTCACGCCTGGGATCACTCCAAACAGGTTCTTCATCGCCAGGGTCACGCCTGACCAGTGATGGCATTTCACCTTGGGCATCGAGACGATGAAATCGGCCGTAAGCACCGTCGTCGGCAGCCAGATCGCTGGCAGTCCAGTGTAACCCGCACGAAGTTTGGTGTGAATAACACTGTCACGGTTCAAATCGACAAAGCCCAGGTTCTGCTCTTTCAGGTGAGCGCTAAATCCCGTGGCGGCGAGGACCAGGTCAGTATCACGCTGGTGACCGGGACCCTCGGCGGCGACGACCTCTCGGGCGCCGAGACGGCGGAAGCACTCGGCCGCCGCCGTGACCAGGAGCGGGTGCGTGTTGATTTCAGCGCCCGGGATGTAATCAACCAAGTTCGGTTTGAGGAGCACGGACTTGCCCCGGACATCGAGGTGAAATAACTGAAGACCCGACCAGAGGATTTCCCCGAGTGCCTGCGAGTACTCAGTCGCGCGCAAGATGGCAACGTTTGAGAGCGTGGGACGACGGTCGCTGTCGTAACGGGGAAGAAGGAAGGGCAGGGAAATGGCCTCTTTGGGAGTGTGCGCTTCGGCGCTGGCAGGTAAGGGGCGGTGGGTCATGCGCTAATCTCGAAAACGTTCCCAGTTTTGGCGCAGTCCAATGCCAGAACAGCAACCGCCAGCGTCGCGGTGTCGGATCGTTGCACAGTTTCAACCATACTCGCCAGCCGCTGCTGCAGAGTGCCGGCCGGCTTGTGGTAAGCATCGAGCGCCAGGATACTCCAGGCCAAGCTCCAGGGCGCAGCGCAGCTTTCGGCTTCGCGTTCAAGCCACGTCAGGCCTCGAATCAAAATCTCATTGGGTGGTTCGCTGCGAAGAGCAAGGAGGCCAATTGCGGTGGCATCAAGGTGCGCCGGCATGGGA
>JBOIBD010000407.1:0-1130 GCA_050739415.1 Gammaproteobacteria bacterium
CACCGGCGTGACTCGCGCCTGCCGCTATGAACCCGATCTGAATCGCACTTATCACGAGCTGGCCATGCACTACGGCGTGGGTGTAATGCCCGCGCGGCCCTATAAACCCCGCGACAAAACTTGTGCTTCATACTGCACCTTGTCCAGATTCAACAACGGTCAAGATCGGCTGGGCGGCTCTACGGCCGCCATGCCCTTTCATAATTGTGCCATCTCTTAGTGGCTCATATACAGAATGGCCGCGGCTGTCGCAGACTATGCGACGTAAAAGACCGCAACGTGTCCACTCATGCACGGTCGTTTCAGAAATACCCAGAGCTTTGGTCATCTCCTTCGCGGTCAACTGACCTTGTTCACGCAATCGGCCAAACCGGCTCTTAAGGTGATAAGTCATGCGAATCCATGCGATCTTCTTTAAGGAAAATGGTAAGTTCTGCCATGTCCGATGTCCTCGCTGATTCAGAATCTCAGCCACCTCACGATCACAGTGATCGTTGAGCAGGGCATCGATCTCAGCGACAATTTCCGGTTTCGTTTTGCGAATCTGCGCAATCGGAAGTGGGCGTTCGAGAATGAGCGTCCGCGTGGCGCCGCCTCGCAAGCGGACGTGTGCCGTGATCTTCTCTGTTTTGAGTAGCGTCACATCTTCGATGAGCAACCGCAGCATGCGCTTCCTTTCGCGTGCCGGGAGCTCAGGATCATTCCAGACCTTGGGGAAATCGCTTGCCAGCGACAAGATTTTCTGCCGCACCTCCTCATCGGCCCGACGGTGCTGCTGCTGTGCGTGCCGCGCATAGTCTTCCTGCGCCGCAGCATGGATGCGGAGTTTCTCGTTCCACTCCGCTTCCAGAACGTCAGCGACCAGGCGATTGCCGGGATCGACGCTCATATATCGCCGCCGTGCCAATTCGGCCTCGTAGCGTGCGCGCGCCACCTGCTGGCGGCGCAGCGCGTCCGTTTCGGCAAAGCGCGTTTCCACTTCCTGCTGCACAGCATGGGCGACCGCCAAGGTCAATGGCTGGACCAACTCCAGCAAGAGACCACTCATCGCTCGATCCACAACGTTACCCGATACACGCTGGCAAACTTTGGAGCCTCGGCGAATCGATTCTTCCTGGCAAACGTAGGTT
>JBOIBD010000408.1:0-1130 GCA_050739415.1 Gammaproteobacteria bacterium
GCACTCCCATGACGCCTCTGGCGGCCAAGTGCGCAGGCACCTTTTCGATTTTGCTATGGTTCGGCATCGTGGCCGCGGGACGCTGGATCGCTTATGTCTAATAGACAGTGGGTGAACCCAGGTTGGCGCCGAAATGTATGGTTCCGTGACGGCCAGACGGAAACATAAGCGGGGTTGAGGAGGTGCTCGTTGCATAACTTCGGGGAATGGCTGGAACACTTCGCGTGGGTACAAAAGATCGGCACCACAGCTTGGCTATATTCGAGCATTTCTGTCATCCACTACTTCACGCTGTTGGTCATGGTTGGCTGCGCCGTTATCGTGGATTTACGCATGCTGAGCTTGGCGGCGCGGCGCCAGCCGGTCGTCCAATTTGCCCGTCAGGTTTTCCCTTGGATGTGGACCGCTTTCGGTCTCGCGGTGTTTTCCGGGCTCTTGATGTTTACGACGGATGCCGGTGATTATCTGCCCGACACGGTTTTCCGGGTAAAAATGTCGGTGATTCTGCTGGCGGTAATCTCTGCGATTGTTATCCAGCGGAAGGTTTCCGAGTGGGGGGCGCAACCGAAACTGCCAGGGGCAGCGAAGGTGGCGGCGGTGATTTCAATCATTCTCTGGATCGGGTCCATTTTGGCGGGCGTGGAAATTGCGGCGATTTCGGGGTTGGGGTAAAGGGGGACTCGTAAATGCAAAGTTCATTGATGCCTTTCTGTCGTTGGTTGCAAGACACTTCGTGGGCCACGGCGATTCGAACATCGCTTTACGGGTATCCCTTTATTCAGTTGATTCACTTTTCTGGTCTCTCCTTATGGTTGGGAACGATTGCTGTAGCGGATTTGAGGTTGCTCGGCGTGGGAAGCAAGCGCCAAACTGCCGGGCAGGTGCGTGATGAGCTGTTCGTGTGGAATTGGATTGGATTTTGCACCGTGGTGCTAGGAGGTTTTCTGCTGTTCTCTGCCCAAGCCACGGCATACGTCGTTAACCCGGCGTTTCGAGTGAAACTGGGGATGCTTGTCCCGGCCGCGTTGGTATGGCATGTTTTTGTGCAATGGAAGACGCGTGGTTGGGGGCAAATGTCCGAAACGCCAGCGATTGCCAAGTTGGCAGGCTTGATCGAATTGCTGCTATGG
>JBOIBD010000409.1:0-1125 GCA_050739415.1 Gammaproteobacteria bacterium
GTCCCAGGCACAGCCACTATCCCGCCGCTTCCCCAGTTGATCCTCGCACGATCCCGCCCACCTTGACCGCCACACCTTTTGCCCCTGTTACGATTTGTCATGTGCCCAATTTGCGAAATTCCGCTCGCCTTGGCCATTCCGAGAAATACCATAGAAATCAAGACCTTCTCGGCCAGTGTCATCGGATGCTGGCGTGTCCATGTCACATGCTCGGCACATGAAACGACCGCGTCTGTTCGCCAATCGTTCGATGATTGCCGCACCCCCAACACGACACTTTGTTTGCGCTGCCGTCCGCAACAGCAAGCGTGCCGCCTAGCTTGCCAACATCGCTGGGGCGCATTCAGGATCGCTGCTCCGCCTTTCGCAAGCGGTGTGCTTCACGCCGATGTTAGGCGCAGTGCGAGGCCCGGGAGTATTGCCACGGGGTAGCGATTACAACAGCTTGGATTGTCAAACGGCGGTAAAAACGGTCACGGGCGCTAAACGCTTTTTCTGCAGCTGTAAAACCGCACGAATGGCCGACACGTGTAATGTCCGCTATTAGCAAACGCGGACATTCTACTGGGTACTGGCGCGCTCGGTCGTGGCGCTCGTGCCTTGAGTGAGGTTGCAAACTCCTCAAGGCTGCCCGCTACAGCCTCACCGCGCGAGCGGTGTCGTCCATGGAACCCTCTGCGGCCGAACCGGACGAAACTTGGCTACCCCATTCAATAGAAACCGTAATAGGCCATGCAACGGTAGTACCGGTAGGTGCCATATCCCCACCGCAAAGAGCACACGTTAGACCAGTAATCGTAGTAGTCCCCGGTCCACCAAGGGAACGCGTACCACCATCCTCCATAGTAATAATGATATCTTCCATGCCGCGACCGATAGCGCTGGAAATGACTGCCTCGAAAGGCAAAGTGCCTAAAATGCGCTCTGCCCGCGATATGTGCTCTGCCCGCGACATGCGGTCTCGCCGCGAAATGGGGTCGGGCCCCAAAATGACGCGTGAAATGCGGAGCGAAATGCGATCTAGACGACAGATTCCATGAAACCGATCATGGAACGAGTGGTTTGCTTGCGGATTCCTCGTTTACGATTGGCTGAACGAGGAATGGATCATGGCAACGTGGCGGC
>JBOIBD010000410.1:0-1122 GCA_050739415.1 Gammaproteobacteria bacterium
TTTCTCAACTACACCGAATATGGGTTCTTGGATATCCCGCAGTTGATGAGCGACGTGACCGACGGTACCTACAATTTCGTCAATCCCTCGCTCAATTCCCAGTCGCTGCGTAATGCGCTTGCACCGCCCGATGCGGTGACCGCCACCACCGATGAGGACGAGTTTGATTTCAGCATCAACGGATCGCTCGCCGAATTACCGGGTGGACCGCTAGGTTTGGCGGTGGGCACGCAGTGGCGCTACGAGGCCCAGGACGATCCCGCTTTGAATCCCGGTCAGGTCTACCTGGGTTTAGGCGATGCCCAGACCATCGGGCATCGTAATGTCGCGGCTTTGTATGCCGAGTTGGATGCGCCGATGCTGAAATCCCTCGAAATGGACCTGTCGGGTCGCGAGGACCATTACAGCGACTTCGGCAGTGCGTTCTCGCCGAAGTTTGGCGTCAAATGGACGCCGATTCAGCAGTTGATGCTTCGCGGGACCTATTCGCGCGGCTTTCGTGCGCCGGCCTTTGCAGAAAACGGCTCCAGCTCCTCACTCGGTTTCAGCAACCTGGCGCCGGCATCGGTATCCGCCGCGTTTGTCAATGAGCATTGTGCCGCGGGTGTTCCGCCGGGTACTCCTACCAATCCCTGCACGCCGGATCCTTACGCACAACCGTACCAGATCGGTGCGTTGAGCGAAGCCAATCCGGACATCAAGCCCGAGCGGGCGCGCAATTACACCTTGGGCATGGTGTTTCAGCCGGTTTCGGAGTTCAGCGGTACACTGGATTATTACAACATCCTCAAGACCAACGTGATTGCGCCGCCCGCTCCGGCCAATTTGATTTCGGCCTATTTCGCCGGTTCCCCGCTACCTCCGGGGTCGGTGATTTTGGACGTGCCCGATCCGCTGCATCCCACCGGGATGCTCCGTCCCATACAGTTCAACGCGGAGTATCTCAACGAGAATGAACTGCGGACCACCGGTTTTGACGTGGAGCTGCGTTACACCCAGAACTTGGGTTTGGTCAACTGGACCAGCGATTACCACTTCACCAAGATACTGACGTGGTGCGAGACTCTGGAAGCGGGTGGACCGTGCATCTCCATGGTGGGCACGCAAGGACCGTATCAGTTG
>JBOIBD010000411.1:0-1102 GCA_050739415.1 Gammaproteobacteria bacterium
TGATCGAACATATACTCGGCGGCTTCACCAAGGTTAATAATCCATTCGCCCAGAGCCGGCGGCCTTACGCCGAATGCCATATTCTGCGCGTACGTTGCACAAGTGGCGTGATTGTCGCCACAGATGCCGCAGATGCGGCTGGTGATGAAGTGGGCGTCGCGCGGATCCTTGCCTTTCATGAAGATGCTATAGCCGCGAAAAATCGAGGAAGTGCTCTGGCATTCTGCAACCTGTCGATTTTCGAAGTCAATCTTGGTGAAAATCCCCAGGCTGCCCACAATGCGGGTGATCGGATCCCAATTCATCTCCACCAACTTGCCCCGTTTAACCGGCGCTTCCCCGGTTGGTGCCGTGATAGTAGCCATGATTGCTGCTCCTTTTCTCCATCAGTAGGATCTGGGGTGGTAGCCCGTCGTGAGTTCAGGGCGCGTGTGACGCCATTTCGGCTCTTTGTTGACGGTCGAATTGGTAATTGATCGCAGGGCTCTGATAGCCCGGCCATAAACACCAGAAATCCCTGAAGAGACCGTTCCTCCGGGCGGCTGATCCATGAAGGGCATGAACTTGTCCGGAAAACCAGGCATGGTGCAGCCAATGCAGATGCCGCCCACGTTGGGGCAACCGCCCAGGCCGGCCATCCAGCCACGCTTGGTCACGTTGCAGTTGACCACTGGACCCCAGCACCCCAGCTTCACGATGCATTGGGGCGTTCCGTACTCCGTTGCGAAATCCCCTTGCTCGTAGTAGCCGCCTCGATCACAGCCTTCGTGCACCGTCTTGCCGAACAGCCAAGTTGGGCGCAACTGGTCATCTAGAGGAATCATGGGAGCCAAGCCGGCCGCTTGGTACAGCAGGTAAAGCAGGGTCTCCATAAAGTTGTCGGGCTGAACCGGACACCCGGGTACATTAACGATCGGAAGGCCCGCTTTCGACCGCCAACTCCACCCGAGGTAATCCGCCAGTCCCATGCAGCCTGTGGGGTTGCCGGCCATGGCGTGGATCCCACCATATGTGGCGCAGGTGCCTGCTCCGACTACGGCTAACGCTTTCGGCGCCAGCCTGTCGATCCACTCGCAGGTGGTAATCGGCTGGCCGGTCTTTG
>JBOIBD010000412.1:0-1102 GCA_050739415.1 Gammaproteobacteria bacterium
ATTGACAACCACTGCCCTTCCGGCGACTGCGTTCTGGAACTGAAAGGGCTCGACTGGCGGACGGGACCGGCATCCACCGTGACTGGCGCCACGATCGTGAACATGCTGCGCTGCGAGGTTGCCGAGCGGCTGCTGGCACGAGGCATCAAGCCAGAGTTGCTGCCCAGCCACCAAGTTGTAGGTAACCCCAGCGTTAACGAGCAGTTGGAACGATTCTACGAGGCCTACCGGACCAGCATGCGACACCTCTATGAGTAAAGCTCTGTTCCCGCCGATGGATTTGAGGCTTCAGGGATCGCAGTGAGTGGATGGGACAAATTTTCCTCATCACCGGTTCAAGCGGTATTGCCCAAGCCACCGCCAATCTGGCGGCCCAAGTGGGACATGCCGTCTTCATCGCGGCGAAGGACGAATCCGAATGCCGCCACCTGGCCAGCGCATTACCGGACTCCGGATATTCCGTTGGCGATTTGTGCCTGGAAGAGGCGGCAGATCGCGCGTTCAATTCATGTGTCGAGCGGTTCGGCAGGGTCGACGCGGTGTTTAATGTTGCCGGCATGAGCGGCCGGAAGTTCGGCGATGGTCCCCTTCATGAGTGCTCGATCAAGGGGTGGCAGCAGACGCTGGATGCCAATACGCGGCCCGCATTTCTAATGTCCCGGGCAGCGGTCCGCTACTGGCTTGGCGCCCAAAGGGGTGGTGCTATCCTGAACATGGCGAGCGTCCTGGCTTGCCATCCTGAACCCCGGCACTTTGCGACTCACGCTTATGCAGCCAGCAAGGGCGCCATTATCTCGTTGAGCCGGGCTATGGCATCCTACTATGCGCCTTATGGGATTCGTGTGAATGTGATTGCGCCCGGCCTGGTGAAGACGCCCATGACCGCGCGGGCTCAATCGGACCCGGGGATTCAGGAGTTCATAGAGCGCAAACAGCCGCTGGCCGGGGGGATGCTTGAGGCCGCAGACGTCGCTCAGACCGCTTTGTTCCTGCTCGGCGAACAGTGCAAGCAGATGACCGGCCAGGTGGTGGAGGTTGATGGCGGATGGGCGCTTTCCGGATGACCAGGCCCTTTTCCGGCAAGATGATACCTTCTCACCAG
>JBOIBD010000413.1:0-1101 GCA_050739415.1 Gammaproteobacteria bacterium
CTTGGCGGGCGTGCTCGACAAGGAATATGGCCGGCTGGATGGTCTGCTGCACAACGCCGGCCTCCTCGGCGAGCGTGCGCCCATTGAACATCATGAAATCAGTATCTGGCAGCAGGTCTTGCAGGTGAATCTCACCGCGCCGTTCATGCTCACTAAAGCGTGCCTACCGAATTTATACAAATCTGCCGACGCGTCCGTGGTATTCACTGGTAGCAGTGTCGGGCGTAAACCGCGTGCCTATTGGTCGGCCTATGCAGTTTCCAAAGCCGGCATTGAAGCGCTATCGACCATGCTTGCCGATGAAACCGAATTTCGCAACACACTGCGTGTGAACAGCCTGAACCCCGGTGCAGTGCGCACCGAAATGCGACGCATGGCATTTCCAGCCGAAGACCGCAGCAAACTACTTACGCCAGAGCAACTGCTGCCTACCTATCTGTACCTTCTCGGCCCCGACAGCCATGGTATTACTGGCCAGCAATTCGAAGCCCAGTGATCCCGCCACCCGGGCAGCCGACCAGCGTATCGTTGGATGACGCAGGTTTGTGTATAGTCTCGCCTGTCCAAAACACAATCACTGGGAGATTACATATGGAAAAGACCACAAAGCTCCTCGGCGGATGGGGGTATATCGGACTTATCGTGGGCAGTTTTCTCGGCCCGCTTATTTTTATCTTTCATTGGATCGCCCTCGCAGGGTTTATTTGCGTGCTGATCGCCTTCTTCCGTGCCGGTAAGGAGCTGAGTCAGCCAAAGGTGCAAAGCAATATCATTGTAGCCATCGTGCTCTACATCGTCGCAGCACTCTTGTTCATCTTTCTCGTGGGTACCGCGGTGGTCGCCGCGTTGCACGGCAGCGCATTAGGAACAGCTGCATTCACAGGAGGCGCCATCGTCGGTGGATTGATTGCTTGGATCCTGTGGATGGTGGCAGCGTGGTTCTGGTATCAGGCCTCTGTTCCCCTAACCGCAGGCACCGGAGTCGATACGTACAAAACGGGCGGCCTGTTGATCTTCATCGGAGCGATCACCACCATCATCTTCGGTCTCGGCTTCATTGTTATGTTGATCGGTGAAATCATGCAGACTGTGGCATTTTTT
>JBOIBD010000414.1:0-1096 GCA_050739415.1 Gammaproteobacteria bacterium
TAGTAGTTCGCATAGTAATTACATTGTACTTTCATCCTCACCGCATCGTCAATATTCGAACCCTGACCCACCCTCACCCTTGCCATAACCGGTAAGTAGACAACAAAATAGACGACAAAACCAATATCCTCTGAAAGGGAAAATAAAAGTCATGTCGTCCAACGTCATCATACCGGCGTACGCGCGGGTTATTCAACAGCAATTCATTCCGGCTTTACCGGATTACTGGACTCACCAGTTCCGGTTTGGTGTTCAGGCGCTCACCATTAAGCCGTTTGTTAGTCTGGCCTCTAATGCTAGGGCCACCATATCGCACCCAGATACCGCCAGCACTAACATGGACCGGTTAGTTCGTAACCAGGGCCTAGCCAGGGAATTGAGTAAAACCGTGGCTGGCCTGGGCTTCATTACCCCGCGCAGTATCGTGGCCTGTGACCACTCCGACATGAACGACCTCATGACCTTCATGGGTGCGGTTCAAACCAGAAAGGGCCGGGCCATTCCGTGCCTGGTCGAAACACTGTACTCGCCCCACATCCCAGCCCGGGACGATGTGCCAAAACGTAGACAGAGGCTCAGGGCCGCCCGCCGGGCGGCACAAATCCAGATCTACGAACAGGCCTTTGCGGCCCTGAAGCAGCTGGCTGACGACCTGGGTTTTTGGCCTCGGCTGGTGTTTGACCGAGGTTTTGGTGGCATATCCTTCATCCGAGCCCTCACGTCCCACGAGGCCACCTTCTACGTCCGTCTCAAGGCCAGCCGTCAGGTTGAACTGGGCGGCGCTACATTAACGGTGAGTGAGCTGCCCACGTCGGACATGGCCGTTACTCTGGGCGGCATGAGACTGCGTGTGGTCCGCAGTGACGAGCCCGTTGAGGACGGTGAACCCTGGTACATCCTGACCTCAGACATGGCCACATCCCGCACCAAGATTATCCGGATCTACTACCACCGGTTTGAGATTGAAGAGACCTTTAAGGATCTCAAGCACATTCTAGATCTAGCCAAGACCAGGCTCACCAAGTTGCTGAGTCTGAAGATGCTGCTGTGGTTTACGAGCCTGCGGTTCATCCTGGGATACCTAGCTAGCCACTGA
>JBOIBD010000415.1:0-1086 GCA_050739415.1 Gammaproteobacteria bacterium
CAAGATTGTTTTATCGGTCGGTACCGAGCTATCAGCGTTCATGCTGGATATCTTGCCCGGAAATAGTACCGCAGAACGATTGAGTGCCCAGAACTGGGAGCTACTACGCTCTGGTGAGCACAACGGACAGCTGAACGACCATCTGAACAGAATGGTTTCCACGGTTCGGGAACATTACCATGGACAGGTTACGTATGCGGCACTAGCAGAACTTGAACAAGTGGACTGGGGCCAGTTCGATATTGTCGGCATCGACCTGTACCGGGGCAAGCGCAATCGGGCTGTATATCCGAGGGTCGTCAAGCATTATAACGCCTACGGCAAGCCCGTAGTTATTACCGAATTCGGCTGTTGCACGTTCCGTGGAGCAGAAGATATGGGGGGCACTGGCTTCACTATCATTGACTGGGGAGGACAAAAATGGCCACCTGAGCAACCACCGAGGCTGAAAGGCAGCTTTGTCTACGATCAAGACTTGCAAGCGCGAGAACTAGCCGACCAATTGCGAGTGATCAGCGCCACGGGGATTGAAGGCGCTTTTGTTTTTGAGTTTGTCCAGTATGGTCCAGGAAGAGACGCTGGAATAAATGACCTCATTAAGAGCCTGCCTTTTGACCCAGATATCGCAAACTACACCTTGGTGAAGCTACTATTTGAGGGGTATGGCACGGCCTATCCTGACATGACCTGGGAGCCCAAGGAAGCCTTTCGCGCCGTCGCCGACTTCTACGCCGCACACTGAGCCGGAGGCGATCGGCCGCCATGACCAGCGCCGGGTCCGGGGAGTTCTGTGCTACGGGCCTCACGACCGGAGCGCCTCTACCCGATGCCCTGTAGGTGCCGCGGGCCGACTTGCTCCGGCTGCCTGACCCGAGTTCGACAGTCAAACCGAGGTCTGAGGGACAAATCTGGATGATTGGAGATCAAAGCAGGGCCACTGAGCCGTGTTCGGCGCAGATGATGTAGATATACATATGCTTGCCATGGGGATCTCGGTGCAGCTATGATCGGTAGAGATGTACCTGCGGGTGATGCGGCGCACCAACAAGGACGGCTCGGTGGTGGAGTACCTGCAGCTGGCCCACA
>JBOIBD010000416.1:0-1085 GCA_050739415.1 Gammaproteobacteria bacterium
ATGCGGTCAACTGCACCCTGAGCGGGACCGACGATCCGGATAACTGCAAGCTCGGGTTTCCGTATCCGATCCCCACCGATGGCGCACAGGTCATCTGGAATCATCGCATCAAGTGGCGCGGCGATAACGTGCGTCGCAACAATGATGAAATGAACGTCGATGCGAATGGCCATAGCCAGCTGGCGCAGTTGGTCGAGGATGTGCAATTCCTCTACGCCAACAAAGAGCATCCGGTGCCGATGGAGAAGGGCAAGGGCCTGTTTCTGTACTACCTGTCAAAAATCATCGCGCCTGAGCGTACCGCCGGCACCATGATTCTGGTGAATGAAAGCGGTGGCACGGGGGCAACAGGGCGTGCTGCATGGCTGTATGCGCCGGCCCTCAAGCGCATCCGCCGTGCACCGGCCGTGTGCTGCGACAACCCGTATGAAGGGACCGACGGGCAGGAATTCTACGATCAGGTCGACATGTTCAACGGCGTGCTCGAGCGCTACACCTGGAAGCTGTTAGGTAAGCGCGAAATGATCATCCCGTATGACAACTTCAAGATCTCGCGTGCCAAGTACAACACGCTGGTCCGCCCAAATCATCTCAATCAGGATTTGCCGCGTTACGAGATGCATCGCGTGTGGGTGGTGGAGGCGACGCTGCGTCCGGGCCAACGGCATACCTACGCCAAGCGCGTGTTCTATGTCGATGAGGACTCCTGGGACATCGTCATGGTCGACTGCTATGACGCCCATGGCGGGCTATTCAATTTCCAGGAAGGCATGTCGACGCCAGCCTACAACGTACTCTCTGCCTTCACCGTGCCGGAGCTGATCTATCACTTCGACTCGGGTCGTTACTTCATTACGGCGTTGTCGGCCGAGGGACATCCGAACGACTACAGCGTGAAGTATCCGGAAGGCTACTTCACCGCCAACGCGGTACAGCAGCGCGCATCACGGTAAACAGAGGCTGGCTGGCGGGTGATGATTGATCACCCGCCAGCCTGAGTTTCGCTGAATGTCAGTGCGTCTCGATGTGGCGATGAAAAACATGCAGGGCTTGGCAGCTGACCATTGATGCGAACGGTGTGAAGT
>JBOIBD010000417.1:0-1082 GCA_050739415.1 Gammaproteobacteria bacterium
GATACCTGGCAACGTGTGGCTGTACAGCGTTCCATCAAGCGCTGTGCAGCTAGAAACGCAACCGCCCATTCGCGTGGGAGGCGTTAGTGTCACCAATAGCGCCATTCAGGCCGGTGTGCCGCTCCGCCTTGCGATGAAGGACAGTTACCTCTACACATTTACATTCCTACAAGGATTGCAGGTCGTCGATCTGAATCAAGTCATTTCCGAGTACCAGCAGGCGTCGCCGACAGAGTTCGGCACGGCCATGAGCACCGATGGAGAGGGCTTCGCTACCGACGCTGTAATCAACACGATTCCGCTGACGCTGGCGTCTGGCGGCAATGCGACGATGTTTGGGCTGAAGGCTGATGATTTCGCTACAAGCGGTGCACAGGGCACTGCCGCCACACAAACGCTGCTCGTCGCCACCGGCCAAGTGCCGTTCATCATGGCCGATCCCACGTTGAGCAGCTCGTCGGCCATTTTGTATCCGGCCACTTCAAACGGGGGATTGAGCCAAGCCCCAATGTCGCTCGCCGGGAATCCAGCGGAGCAGTTGGTCACCGGCCAAGCGGTAGCGCTCGGGACAATTTCAGTAACCGACAGCAGCGGTAACACGACGAATAAGCACGTGGCTGTGGTAGTTGGCTCGGGAATAGTGTCGTCTGGTGGGGCGCTTGTGCCGGTCCTCGCGGTTGTTGATGTGAGCCAAACATACTCGCCCGGCAGTCCCTTCTCCCCGAGTTTGATCGGACTGTTGCAGCTCTCGACAGAAGGTTTCGACGTGGTCCTCAACGGCAGCGTGGCGCTGGTCTCGACAGGTACGAACGTTCTGATGGTAAATCTGGCAAACCCCAGCCAGCCGACGTACGCCGGCCAGATCACAGGCGATTTCGGCGATTATCTGGCGCTCGCTAATTCAAATACACTCCTGGGGGATACCGCGAACACCACCAGCACCGGCGTTCAGACTGCCGACTTGACTGGCAATCTCCCTCCGCCCAACCCGAATCTCGGCCGTTGCGCGAAGAAACACAACCAAAACGTTGCCGGTTGCCCGATCGATCTCACCAACGGAAACGTTTACGTCGGCCAAAGCG
>JBOIBD010000418.1:0-1080 GCA_050739415.1 Gammaproteobacteria bacterium
GCACGGCCATGAGCAACCACATCACGACCGCCGTGGCAGCGAGGGACGCAGTCACGGGAAGACGCGAAAGAATCGCCTGGGCGACCCGTTGGTCTGTCACGTAGCTCTTGCCGAGGTCTCCGTGGGCCAGTTGGTCGAGGTAATAGCCGAGGCGTATCCATATGGGATCATTGAGATGATATTGCTGCCGGATTTCCTTAAGAACCGCAGGCGATGCCTTCGGACCGGCAACGATGCGGGCCACATCGCCAGGCACAAGGTTAACGAGTAAAAAAATGAGCACAGCCACGCCCAGCAGCGTGACGCCGGACCAAAAAATGCGTATGAGAAATCGCTCGAACATATTTATTTCCGCGGATCCAGCCACATCCATTCGTATCGCCACAACCACACCGGATGCGGCTGCGTGCCGTGAACGCGCGGATTATAAAGGATCGGAATGATCTCATGGATCAGCGGCACCCAGGGCGCATCTTCCATGATTCGGCTTTCCGCCTTCCGAAATAACCGCGTGCGCTCCTCTTCATCCATGCTGCCTCTGGCCCGGTCCAGCAGCGCGTTCACCGCCGGGTTATTGTAAAACGACGAGTTGTTGCAATCGGTCTCGGTGATATACTCGCCGTTGAACAATACATCCAGAAAATCGCTTGGGTCTGGATAATCCTGAAACCAGGCGAATAGCCCGCAAGGTATCTGATGCCGGGTCGTGGCTTCATAGTCAAAGGCCGTGAAATTGGCCGGGCGCAGGCTGACATCAATGCCGACCTGCCTGAGGTCCTGCTGAATGCCTGCCGCCATGCGCCCAAAGATGGGCTGGTCCGCAAGATACCCTACAGTGGTCTCCAATCCGTTCGTATAGCCGGCTTCGCGCAACAGCGCCCTGGCCTTTGCCGGATCGTAATCATAGTGCGGCAGGCTATTATTGGTCCAGGACATCGCCGGCGGCACGATGCCATCGGCCACAGTGCCGAATCCTCCCGCCAGTTTGATGAGACGCTTCTTATTGATCGCGTAATTCATCGCCTGGCGGACAAGCCGATTGTCAAAAGGTTTCATTTCCGTGTTCATGAATACGTAATC
>JBOIBD010000419.1:0-1077 GCA_050739415.1 Gammaproteobacteria bacterium
CCGCAACGTTAAGAACTTTCATCCTAGAGAATGCGGTTCGCTATTGTCAAGTGCCCGTCGTCTGTAATGTCATGTTTTGCCTACTACTTAGGGACAAGCGCCCGGCTTGGCGGGATTGACGGTGGCGGCCATGGAGCTAGCAACTGCTCGGTTTTGGACGGAGATGCGACTTGATGCCGCCATCGGCAGACTGCAGGGATAAACCGACGCTTGTCCAAATTACGTCGTAACGAGTGGGACTCAAGCCGCGGCTTTGCCGCATCATTTACTGAATGCCTTTGCCCTTCCGGACGCTGGGGAGGCGGGTCATCTGGCGCTACCTTTTCTTCATCCTGCTGATATCACAGAGCATGTCCGAATGGATGTTCAGACCGATGTTGGTCATGTTGTAAAAATGTTCGCTGGCAACAAGCCAGACGATCTCGCAAATCTCGCGTTCGGAATAATAGCGGGACATGCGCGCGAAGGTGTCCGGGTGAACCTGTTTGTCCTTTGTCAGCTCCATCACATAGTCCAGCGCGGCGCGCTCTGGATCGGTAAAAAGAGGGCTTGTGCGGTATTGCTCCAGCGCATCGAATTTGGCTTCATTCATTGACGCCTTGATCGTGAACGACCGCCCAATATCCATGCAGAAAAGGCAGACGTTGATCTGCGCCACCTGTTCACGAATCAGCATGATCGTCTCCGGCGGCAGCAGCAGCTTCTTATCCAGCTTGCTGATCTTCCCATAGAACGTGCCGAACGCAAGCGGCAACCGCACGGCAAAGACCTTCAGCGGTGTAAGCACTTTGCCAAATTGCCGGCGCGTCATGGCATACGCCAGCTTCATCATCAGCCCTTTGGGCTTTTCGATAGGAGGGAGAAATGTGTCCATTTTCATGCTCTCCTTCTCATAATTCATCCGGTGGCTTTCGTTGCGCTAGTCATGCTGTGAGTATGGAGGTCACCCTCAAACTCACGGCCCCTGCGGCGAAAGTAAACGTGCCATACTGCAACCTAGTATAGCGATTCGCTACAACGTTTACGTATTTAATGCTTCAAACTTCTTCCGTCAGTGGATGCCGGGTGGCGCGGACA
>JBOIBD010000420.1:0-1077 GCA_050739415.1 Gammaproteobacteria bacterium
CCGTGGGAATGTTTCGACGTTCTGAGACCCCGGATCGCGCCACAGGAATTCCCGGGTGTTGAGTCGGCCGATTATGTGCAGATCCAAGCTCTGTGTCCGCAGATATTCCTGTCGCGCTTCCAGTTGACGGCACAGTTCGCTACCGATCTGCCCGCTGTGGCCGACGATCAGCAGCAAAATTGATCGCGCAGCCGTGGGCTTGGACACGTACGGGTGACGTTTGGTCGCGTCGGAAGCTTCCCGGGATATTGCTGTAGCTAGCGCAGCCATGAGCTGATTTCCATATGTTGAGAAATGTGCACCGATGAACTCGGCATCTTGCGGAATTCCAGTATCAGGTGATTGAACCCGTCATTTTCGATGCGGATCGCGTAGTGGCAGTACAACGAATTTGGCACTGCACCCATCGAACGTTAGGTATCGGTGGTCGGAAGCGGCCGTACTTGGATGGCCGTATCGGAGCACGTGCACTCGTCGCAATAATGGTGCGGAGGATCCCCAATGTTTTCATGGGATTAGCCAACTTTAATCATAATTCTCACCGGTCAGCGACGACGGAGAATCAAGTTCTAGCTTCTAGAATCAATTTCACATAACGCTACACCCTTGGAACAATATGTCAAGCTGGCCTGGTGCCCGCCGCGAATATCACGTGTCGTCGGCCGCTACCCGAGGAGACTTTACGCCCTTTACTCAGATGCCTTTCGCAGCTCCACGGGCGCCTGTCAATCTAGGAGCCCGTCCGAGTAATGCAGTTTTAGCAGGACGAGTAAAAAGAGACTTCCTGCTTCCTACGACCTCGAGGGCCATGATGGTATTTGTGTACAACCGTCAACAGAAGAGGAAGTCTCCATGAACACTATAACGATCGGTGTGGACTTGGCAAAGAGTGCGTTTTCGGTGTGTGAGATGGACGCGGCAGGGCACGTGCGCGGCCGGTGGGATTTTGGGCGTGAGGCGTTTGCGCTGTGGCTGGCGCGGGTACCAGGTGGCACGGTGGTAGCGATGGAGGCCTGCAGTGGTGCCCACCATTGGGCAAGGCGCTGTGTGGAATATGGCCTGCAACCGCGGCTGATG
>JBOIBD010000421.1:0-1074 GCA_050739415.1 Gammaproteobacteria bacterium
TATTGATCCAGGTCGGGCACCGCGACGGTGCAAACAAAAGCAGTAATGGCCGCGCCATCCACCGGTGTAACGCGCCGCATCATGCCACCGTCTATGCCGGGCTGCTTCGATTCTCCGGTCTTGATGGCCCAATATTCCACCGGCATGGATTTGATCGGTGTGAAATCCCAGCCAAACACTGAGCGGTAGAAACGCATGGCACGTTCCGGATCGTCGGCGTGGATCTCAAAATGGACGACGCGCGGCATAGCCTCTCCTTACAACCATGCGGAAGCATAGCCGTGTTGCGGACCTTCGCAAACTCGCTGTTAAATTGACGTCAGTGCAGTCAGTGGGCATTATCCAACACCATGAAATCAGGCCCGTCTCCCTGTTTACATAGCTTATACCCACGCCTCATGCTTTTAAGTTTGCTGGCAGTTCCGGCTATTTCGCACGCTGCGTCCAACTTTACTAGCTGCCAGATCGGCGCGGTGGATTCCCCGCAGCACATGGAGGCGAAATGCACCACATTATCTGTGCCGGAAGATCGCGCCAAACCCGAAGGTAAAAAGATCAGCCTGCATATCGCGGTGTTACGGGCACGTACCGGCCAACCTGCGCCGGACCCGTTGTTCTTCATCGCCGGCGGTCCTGGCCAAGCGGCGACGCAAGCTTATATCGAGGAAGCACCGGCGTTTGAGCGCATCCGCGAAAGTCGTGACATCGTATTGGTGGATCAGCGCGGCACGGGGGGATCCAATCCACTCGACTGTCCATCCACTCCGGATAACAACAGCAATCCCACCGCAGCCGAAATCACCCGACAGGCCCAAGCCTGTCTCAAGCAACTTACAGGCGATCCTCGTTTTTATACGACAACGGTCGCGGTCAAAGATCTGGATACAGTACGCGCCGCGCTGGGTTACAACGATATTGATCTCTATGGTATTTCCTACGGCACGCGGGTGGCGCTGGAATACCTGCGGGATTTTCCGCAGCACGTACGCAGCGTGATCCTGGATGGTGTAGTGCCTGCGGATCGGGTCCTGGGTCCTGGCGTGTCGCTTGACGCACAACAGGCGCTGAACGGTA
>JBOIBD010000422.1:0-1069 GCA_050739415.1 Gammaproteobacteria bacterium
AAAGGCGTTCGTCCCGCCTGCTCGGCTGCGATCACCACGGACCAGAAGCCCGTCTGGTCCCAGCTCAGAAGCTGGCCAGTGAACGCCATGCCCAGCACGAGAAGCAGAAGGATGGCGCCCGTGATCCATCCCATCTGGCGCGGGTATTTGTAAGCGCCGAAAAGATAAACGCGGATCGCGTGAACCCCGATCAGGATAACCATCGCGGAGGCGCCGTAATAGTGGATGCCGCGCACGATGTGCCCGAAGCGGTTGGTGTTGATGAAAACCAGCGTATGGTAGGCCTGCCCGGCAGAAGGGACGTAGGCGCTCGACAGGGCCACTCCGGTAACGACCTGCACGATGAAAACCAGCAGCGTGGCGCTGCCCAACACGTAGAGCCATGCCGATTTCCTGGCGTGGGGCACCGGATGCTTCGCCAGCGGGATCAGCCAGCCCGAAATGCCCGTGACGTCATCAAACCAGTTCCACACGAACTTCACGATTCGCATGGGATCTCCTCGCACAAACATTCTAAGTGGTGATGGGGACCGGGCTGGTGAGAATCTGCACCACGCCCTTCTGTATGCGCACGGGATACTGCTGCAGCGGTTTCGGCGGCGGCCCGCAAGCCACGGTTCCGTTGGCGTAAAACACACCGCCATGGCAAGGGCACATGAAAAGATCCGCACTGGGCAGCCAACGCACCGGGCACCCCAGATGCGTGCAGACGATCGAGAAAGCGATGAATTGCTGATCCGACTCCCGGCGTAGCCAAGCTGCGGTTTTTGCCGTGACGCCAGCCCAGGGTAGCGGGGATGGGTCGATGAACGCAACCTCCACTGTGCTCCCAACCTGGAAGTCACCGAGTTTGCCCACGGTTCGCCAGACGTGCGGCGGCTTGCGTAATCCCAGCAAGAACGCCACGCTCGGGATTGCCACGATAGCGGCTGCGATCGAACCGAGCGTGAGGCTTAGCCGGGATAAGAAGCGACGCCGGCTGATGAGGCTGGGATCTTCTTTAGTTTCGCGGATTGAATCTTTGTTTGCTTCTCCATTCATCGCATCATCTCCGTAGGTTGGGCTGTGG
>JBOIBD010000423.1:0-1063 GCA_050739415.1 Gammaproteobacteria bacterium
ATTATTGCTGAACGCGTGCACTTCGCGCAGGTGCACCGGCACGGCATCGCCGCTCCTCACCGGGGCAGTCTCCTCATTCACTTGCGCCTCGCCGTTGCCGTTCATGACGTAATACACTTCCTCCACACCGGTGTGCAGATGACGTCCTTCTGAGGTTCCTGGGGGCAGTAGGAGGTGATCCACGTAAGACCAGTTCGTGAGAAACACCTCGGGGTGCAGGCAGCGGCGATACTGCACGGCGCCCTGGCCGCCAAGATAGTTCTCAATAGGCCGGAGAAGGTTGTGCGGTTCGTCCATGACGTTGCCCGATGGCGCGTAATGACGGGAAGATGCCGGGGACAACGTTCTGTCTAAACGCATGGTCATAAAAACCGGAATGGGATCGAGGGGAACACCGATACGGGGGTCGTCAAGATTGAAGGCGTCATATCGTCCCTTAACAGCAGACACATTGATGTTCACGAATTGCACGGGCTTGTTCGTTGGATTGTAGATGGCATGGGAGTGACCCATCCGGCACGGAGCTCCCACCGGACCTTTCAGTAAAGACGTCCGGCCGTCAATCGTAAACTGCGCCTCACCGTCGAAGATAACAAACATTTCCTCGCAATGGTTGTGAAAGTGGTGGCCAACGCCTCCGCCGGGCATCATCTGACAGCGGTCAATGAAGAACAGATTCGTAGTCATATCTTTACTGACAAGAAGCGAGGGGTACTGGCAAGCCATATACCCCGGGTTCTCGTGCGAATGGTACAGACGATACTTAGCTGGATCGGTGTGTTTGATGCACCCTGCAAGGGTATTAGGGTCTTGTGCTGCCGCTGGCAATGCCATCGCGCCTGCTCCTGCCAACATTGTCTTCAGATAGGCTCTGCGCTGCATCAACTGTTACCTCCGCCGCCACCGGTAAGTCCGCGCGCGCAAATAATACGAACAAGAGGTAGCGCAGCGTTTCCTGCTTTTAGGAACTCTGCGGTTAGCCTGTGCATTCGTCAGTAAAAGCCGCGCGGCCGAAAATGCTCCCTCACGCGGGAGGCTGGTAGCGCGGTCCGATGCACTTCAT
>JBOIBD010000424.1:0-1062 GCA_050739415.1 Gammaproteobacteria bacterium
GAACAGTTCAATTTCGTCGATCCCTTCGGCAAGGAATGGAAAGGAATGGACACCGGTATGGTCACCCTGCATCCCGGAGAGTCCACTACCTGGAAGCTGCGCCTGCACCTGTTCACCCCCGCCATTGGTTCCAGGTGAGGGGCCGGTGATCGCACTGCCAGTTATCGCCAGTCGGATACATTTTTGCGAGGCACACTGCGTCTACACGTTCTCCGGCGTGGGATGCACCCACGGGCTGCGATACGGACGGGCCAAAAGGCGGTTGGCCTCGGCGTCGCCGATTACACGCCCCGTCTGCGGGTCCCACGCCATCGTCCGGCCGGTGCGCATCGAAAGATTGGCCAGGATGCAACTGGCCGTCGAAATATACCCCTGTTCGATATCGGCCACCGGCTTGCCGCGCGTGGCAATCGCCGCCAGAAAATTCTGCATCTGGTGCCGGATGGCCGGAGCACATTGCAACTCAAGGTCCTTCTCGGTCCTGTCTTCGGGATACTGCTCTAGCTCATAAGTGACGTCCTGATGAATCGGCGAGGCGTGCTTGTCCGTGGGCACGAAGTCGTAGCTGTAGACGCCGGCCTTGAGCGTTCCCTTGTCGCCATATAGAGTGGCTCCCCACAGGTATTTCGGGTCAGGCGCAGCACCCCAGGTGCGGTGCTGCCACACGATTTTGACGTCGTCATAATCGAACGTGGCAAGCTGCGTGTCCGAGATGTTGGCCTTGCTGTGCTGCACCAGAATGCCGCCGCTCGAGCTGATCCGGTTGGGCCAGCCGAGGTTCATCATCCAGCGCACCATGTCGAACATGTGGACGCCCATGTCGCCAATGATGCCGTTGCCGTATTCCATGAATTCGCGCCAGCCTCGAGGATGCACCAGCACGTTGTAAGGCCGCATGGGCGCGGGTCCGGTCCACATCTCGTAATCCAGGTTCGGTGGCGGCGCCGTGTCCGGCGGATTGGACGTAGCACGCATATGGTAATAGCAGTAGATCTCTACCAGGCCTACCTTGCCGAGCTTTCCGGCCTGCACCACCTTTTCACGCGCATCCACCAGGTGCGG
>JBOIBD010000425.1:0-1062 GCA_050739415.1 Gammaproteobacteria bacterium
GCGTTTGCGGCCAAGATGAAGGCCGCGCGGGCGGCGCACCGCAAGCGCCGCGCCAATCCCGGCCGCGCCCGCGTGCACACGGCAAAATTTGATCGCGCAGTGAAGGACATCAAGCATTCCCTGAAGAAGTATCACCGTCGGGGCAATGCTTACGCAATTGCCTCGGCGCGGCTGGGGGAGAAGCAATCCATTCTGAAACGGCACCGGCGCAAGAATGTGAAGACAGGGGGATATATGATTGCGGCTTGGAAGACTCAGAGCAAAGTGTATTACTACACGGGAGAATTGCTCAACACGGGTCGTCAGAGCGCGAAAGTGTATCGGTCTTTCCGGGACGCAAAAAAGTGCGCCTATCAATTGTCCTACGCCGTTCCGTCGGGCTATAACGTCGCGGTGGAACGTGCATAACCCATGACTGTCCGGCGCACCGCCAAATGGTATGAAGATTTTCGCGAGGAAAAACCAAAGCGCGCGCGGGTGGTGCGACTTAAATTGCCGCGCGTGGTCGCGGTCATGGGCACCGTCGACGCGCTGTCCTATCGCACGACCATCGCACGCGAGGCGCGACGCTACAAGCACTCTTTTGCCAAGGGGTCACGGCCCCTGCTATGCACTGACGGCAAAATGGTGTATCTGATTGGTGGCCGCTATCACGTCACGGAACGTGGCATTGTGGATCTCACGCCCCACGGGCGCGAACGGGAGTAGTCATGGATAAGTCCACCCAACGTATGCTTTTGATCGGCGGGGGCATCGTGGCCCTGCTGTGGTTCATGAAAAGCCGCAAAACGCCCGCAGCGGTTCCGGTAGCTGCCGCATTACTGCCAGCTCCCAAGCCGTGCGCTATTTCGAGCGATTTATGTGCGCTCAAAAGCATCCTGCCAGCCATGCAACCCTATTGTCAGGCGGGAAACATCGATTACAGTAGCTGTGGTGGCGCATGAAAGCGGGCACGCAAACCGCTCTGCTGATTGCGGGAGCCGCGGTTGCGGTGTGGTATTTCGGGGCCAGAAAAACGCGCTGTCGTTGTGGATGCTGCTGCGGCTGCGGCGTGTGCGGTTG
>JBOIBD010000426.1:0-1057 GCA_050739415.1 Gammaproteobacteria bacterium
CATGACCATGCCGGCGCCAAAATAGCGCGCCAGCACCATGTCCCTGGCGAAGCCCAGGATGCGCGAGATGAGGGTCATGCCTCCCACCAGGGAGGTGGCCTTGAACAGAGCGCGGGACATGAAGCTCAAATCCTGATACGGGGTATTCAAAGGCCCGCATGATACCGGCCTTGTTCATCCGCCGCCATGCGCGGAACGCTGGAGGAAGCTGGAGGATGCACGCTTTCGTTGCGAAAACACGGCCAAATCCGTATAGTACGCAGCCTTTCCAGCCGCCCCAGAGCGGCACAACCCGATGATCCAGGAGTCATACCTTGGCTAATACCAAGCAATCAAAGAAGCGCGCCCGCCAGTCCATAGTCCATCGCGAACACAATGCAGCCCTGCGTTCCATGGTGCGCAGCTACATCAAGAAAGTGGCGAAGCTCACCGCCGAGGGAAAAAAGCCAGAGGCCGAAGCCGCCTACAAGGAGGCTGTGCCGATCATTGACCGCATCGCTGACAAGGGCCTGATTCATCGCAACAAGGCCGCGCGCCACAAAAGCCGCCTGAACGAACGCATCCGGGCCATCAAAGCCTGAGCGCTGCACACTCCAATGTAAAAAAGCCGGCTCTGCCGGCTTTTTTATTGTCCGCCGGCATGCCATAGTCGGTACAGCCAACCATTCCGAGGAACACGAGCATGAAAAACGGCATTCTACTGGGCATCCTGCTGGGCATACTCCCGTTAGCCGGCTTTGCGGCCGATACCGCCACGGTGCCGGCGCCATTGCGCACGGACATACTCCAGCTCATCAACATGACCGGCGGCGCTCAAATGGCGGTGCTGATGGGCAATGCACTGTCCCAGCAGTTAATCAACAATCTCCAGGCTTCCCACCCTGACATCTCGCCCAAGGCATTCACCATCATCAAGGATGAAACCGGAAAAATGCTGGCGGACCCACACACCACGGACCAGCTTGTGCAAATGCTGGTGCCGATCTACGCAAAGTATTACAGCGACGAAGATGTGCGCCAGATGATCGCCTTCTACAAGACGCCGCTGGGACAAAAA
>JBOIBD010000427.1:0-1046 GCA_050739415.1 Gammaproteobacteria bacterium
TTGCCACCTGTAACATCATTCCGCAGCAGCGAAGGCGGCTCATTGTGATTCACAATCAGGATATCCACGTCACCATCGTTATCGAAATCGCCGAAAGCACAACCGCGGCTCGAATGCAGGGCATTAACCCCTGGCCCAGCTCCACTCAGCAATTCCTCGAATCGTCCGTTGCCCAGATTTCGGAATGCGACGCGCGGCGTCTTGTAAGTGTTGGTGACCTCCGGATAAATGCCGCCGGTAACCTCAAAAATATCCGGATGACCATTATTGTCAAGGTCCACAATACCGACGCCCCACCCGACATACTGCGTTTCGACGCCCAGGCCGGAAGCGCGCGTGACATCCCAGAAGTTACCCTTGCCGTCATTCAGGTATACCCCGGCAGTGTCTTGGGAGAAATGCGTCTTGACGATATCCAGGTTGCCCTTCAGCGCGAAATCACCTACACCCACCCCCATGCCCGCCTGCTCCATCCCGTCTTCACTGAGACCCACACCTCTCTCCAGACCTTGCTCGGTGAACGTTCCGTCGTGGTTGTTGATAAACAGCAGACTCGGGGTCGAGTCGCACGCGACATAGATATCCGGCCAGCCGTCGTTGTCAAAGTCGGCTGGAACGACTGTCAGACCGTAACCTCCGTAAGACTTGGCGATACCCGAGGCATCGGTAACATCCGTGAACGTGCCATCGCCCTCATTGTGATAGAGGCTGTGATGGCCATAGGGGAGGCCGCGGGGGCCGCAGAACACCGGAACGCCCCTGTAATTGCAGCTTCCCATCTGGCCAGGGCGGGGCGTCAAATTTATATCGAATGCGACGTAGTTCGAGACGAAGAGATCAAGGCGGCCGTCCCGGTCGTAGTCAAGGAAGGCGCAACCAGACCCAAAGCGCGGCTGAGAGTTATGCACCCCGGCTTCCCCGGTGACGTCCGTGAACGTGCCATCACCGTTATTGCGGTACAGCACGTTCTGGCCCCAGCCGGTGATAAACACGTCTTCGAAGCCATCGTTGTTGAAGTCCCCCGTGGTGACACCATAGCAGTACCC
>JBOIBD010000428.1:0-1043 GCA_050739415.1 Gammaproteobacteria bacterium
CCACATGCCGATATTGACCACCAGGGAAATTAGAAAAAGCAACAAGTTATTGCGCCGCACCTTGCGGAACCACAGTATCTGCGGAATGACCAGGTTGCAGGCGATCAAAAACCAAAACACCACCGCGTACTGCCCGACCATTCGCTCCACAAATTGAGCTCTTTCGTACTGATTGGCGCTGTAGAACGCCATGAACATTTCCATGACGTAGCTGTAAGCCACGATCACGCCCGTCGCCAGCATCACCTTCGCCATAATGTCCAGATGGCGCTCGGTAACCATATTTTCCAGGTGGTAGTACTTGCGCAGCGGAATCGCCAGCGTCAGCACCATGGCGAAACCGGAATAAATCGCGCCGGCAACGAAATAGGGCGGGAAAATCGTGCTGTGCCAGCCCGGAACAATTGCGATGGTGAAGTCAAAGCTGACCACGGTATGCACGGAAACAACCAGAGGCGTTGCTAACCCCGCGAGCAAAATCGAAGCAAACTCATAGCGCGACCAGTGCACGGCCGAGCCCCGCCAGCCCATGGCAAAAAGGCCGTAAACCACTTTCTTGACTTTGCTCGTGGCCCGGTCACGTAGCGTGGCCAAGTCGGGAATCAAGCCGACGAACCAGAACAATAGAGAGACGGTGAAATAGGTCGAAACTGCGAAAACGTCCCATACCAGCGGGCTGCGGAATTGCGGCCACAGCCACATCGGATTCGGATAAGGCAGTAGGTAATAGAAAAGCCAAGGCCGGCCCATGTGCAGCAGCGGGAACATGCCCGCGCACATAACCGCGAAAATCGTCATCGCTTCGGCAAAGCGGTTGATTGAGGTGCGCCATTTCTGATGCAGCAGAAGAAGAAACGCGGAAATCAGCGTGCCAGCATGGCCGATTCCGATCCACCAGACGAAGTTCGTGATCGCGAAACCCCACGCCACGGGGATGTTAATGCCCCAGATGCCGACGCCCTTGATGGCCAGCAGGGTGATGACCGTGTTCAACAGCATCAGCAGGCAAAAAGATATGAACGCGCCGAAGATCCATCCAGGAG
>JBOIBD010000429.1:0-1042 GCA_050739415.1 Gammaproteobacteria bacterium
TGAGGTGAAATGTCAGCCGCGGTGTAATATTTTTGTGGTGCAAGCCGGTTAAGCGTGACCAACTGCATCGGATATGTAACCCATTTCAAGGCATGCTGCAACTTGCGGGGACGGTGCCAGGAGAGGTAATGCGCCGCCACCCAGGAGAGCACCACCAACCCGATGGCCACGAGTCCCAGAATCATTCCGCCGTAGTGCGAGTCGTCCGTGCCGAACACGATGTGGTTCATGTTGCGGGTGAACCCGGCTATCACCACCATCGTCACATGCACGATGGTGAAAGCCGCGAAGCTGATCATGGTCAGGAAATGAATCGAACGCGCGGATTGCCGTCCCCCAAACAGCCGGGCATACCACGGGAAGCGGCTCACCACCGCCGGTGACATCGAAATCCCCGTGAGAATGGCCAGGGGACCGAGAATGAAAACCACGGCGAAATAAGAAAGCAGTTGCAACGCGTTGTAAGCATAGAACCCGTCCGGCTCGGGTGGCATGTGAAAGGTGGTGTAATACACCGCCGTACTCCACGCCTGCGCGAACACGTGAGGCGAGTCGGGGACCAACCGCTGCCATTGCCCCGTGACAAACAGCATGACGTAAAAGAAAATGCCGGTGAGAATGAACCCGTGGACATTGATGAAGTGCCAGACCCGGGCAACCCCAATCGTGTGCCGGTATCCCGGCGTGGACACCAGAGGCGAGAGATAGCGGGCATCGTCTTTAGCCGTCCAAAGCCGGTCCCGGGGCACCTTGAGGGGCGTAAACCGGATCCATTCACTTCCCGGCGTGCAGTGATCGTTGAAATAAAGTCGCGGATGATCCACCAGGATGGACAGTCCGCTGCGGATCAACAGCATCACAAAGAAGAAATTCAAGAAATGGCTCAACCGCAACCAGAGCGGAAAGCCATGTGGACTCGAGATGTGATTGGGGTAGATCCGTGGCACGGGGGGCAAATGAGGCAGGCCGGCCACGGCGAACTCGACCCATGCCGCCACGATCAGCGTCAGCATCAGTACGCAGACACTGACCAGGATGGATG
>JBOIBD010000430.1:0-1037 GCA_050739415.1 Gammaproteobacteria bacterium
GGCGGGACTGGAGCGCGATCAGCTAGCGTTCACCGCAGTCAATTGTTTCGAGCTCTTGAAAATCTTCGCCGGATGGCAGCAAATTGCGATATGATGTCCCGCTCAGTGAAATGAATCCCTGAACAAAGGCGCTCAAGGAGGAATTTAGGCAAATGGATAACGCGGGCAACAGGACGAGCAGGCGGAAGTTCTTGAAGGAAGCGGCAGCGGCCAGCACCGGATTGGCCGCTTTCGGAGGGTTGGCGCCTTCCCGGGTATTGGGAGCGAACAACCGGATCAGGATGGGCATCATTGGATGTGGGGGAAGGGGAAGCTATGATATTTCGATTTTCAGGCAGAACCGGGATGTGGAAGTGGTGGCGGCCTGCGACGTCTATGAGCCGCGCCGCCTGAAACAGCAGCAGTTATCCGGAACGCAGGCCCAAGCTTATCTTGATTACCACGATGTGCTCGATCGCAAGGACGTGGATGCCGTTCTCATTGCAACACCCAACCACTGGCATAAGCAGATCCTGATCGACGCGGTGCGCGCTGGGAAGGACGCCTATTGCGAGAAACCCATCATGCATTCGATCCCGGAAGGAATCGAAATGGTGAACGCGGTCAAGGAGACGGGTCGCGTGGTCCAAACCGGAACTCAACAGCGCAGTTGGCCACACTGGATCCTGGGCAAGCAACTGGTGGATGATGGGCTACTCGGCGACGTTACCTTCATCCACACCTACTGGTATCAAGACTACGTGGCCAACACGGGATGGATGGCAAAACGTCCCATCGACACCTCCGAGCTAAATTGGAAAATGTGGCTGGGCGATGCGCCCATGCAGCCTTTTACCCAGGAAAAATACGTCTGGTGGCGGTTTTACTGGGACTTCGGCGGCGGTATTCTCACCGACCTTCTCACCCATTGGATCGACGCAATTCAGTGGTATATGCGCCAGCCGGTCCCTCTGACGGCGACGACAACGGGCGACCTTTATCTCATGAACTGGCAGTGCCCTGACACCATCACCACTGTATATGAATATCCCGGCAAG
>JBOIBD010000431.1:0-1032 GCA_050739415.1 Gammaproteobacteria bacterium
ATCATTACCCGATTGCGTTACGGCAATATTGTGAATGCAAAGGCTAAATTCCTCGATGGAACAAGTCACGAGATTTCTATCAACGAGGTAGGCAACTACATTGCCGAGTCTGAAAACCCTGGGAATGTGAAGGGAGTTTCCGAAGTCCTGATTGAAACTCCGGCTCTCAAATCATATGCGGGATTGCAATTCATTGACACCCCCGGTTTGAATAGCATTTATGCCCACAATTCTGAAACGAGTCGAAACTGGCTGCCGCGAGCCGGGGCCGCATTATTGACCATCAGCGCGGACCATCCGTTTTCGGAGCAGGACGCGGAACTGCTGAAGGCTTCGTTGCGTTCCACGCCCAGAGTAAACGTTCTGCTCACAAAGGCCGATTTGCTTGATGCACAACAAATAGATGAAGTTAAAAAATTCATTGGCCGGCAGATTGCTGCCATTACTTCGGAACGTGTTTCCATTTATATCTTTTCAACGCGATGCGAAACCGCTTCACATCGCAATATTTTGGACCGTGAATTGTTGTCGCCGCTGACACTTTACTGCACTTCCGAATCTGGCAACATGAGGTGGACCCCAAGAACTGGACCACCAGTTAAGATGGACTTTTGCTGGTCTGCTGGAGAAAAGAAAGCGGACAATGAAAGCAAAACGCAAACGGCATAGTGCGGTCTTCAAGGCCAAGGTGGGATTTGAAGCCCTGGTTGGGCTTAAGACGGTCTCGCAACTGGCGAGAGAGTATGGGGTGCATCCGACGCAGGTAACGCAATGGCGGGCGACGATTCGGGATCACATGCCCGAGTTGTTTGAGCCCGGCCAAGCTGGGACTGGGGACCAGGAAGAGTTAATTGCGCAATTGCATCAGAAGATTGGTCAGTTGACCGTGGACTTGGACTGGCTTAAAAAAAAGTCCAAACAACTGGGGTTTTGACATGCTTGCAGGAATTAATCGGTCCGGAGGCCAAAATCAGCGTGCGGCGCCAGTGCGAGTTGTTGGGCCTGTGCCGCAGCCGCTACTATTACCAATGC
>JBOIBD010000432.1:0-1030 GCA_050739415.1 Gammaproteobacteria bacterium
GCATGACGGCCTTCCGCCAGCGTGTTGCCTAGGTCGTCAATAATGATGGCGATGACGGGACGAGTCACCGGTGTCGCGGCGTATAACGGTGGACTCTCCATAATCACACACAAGCTGAGCAAAAGCAGCGTGAACCTGTACCGGGAAAGCCACCGCATAGTTGCGAACCTCAACCCGAACCACCGCCGGCAATATTCAAACCCTTGAGTACATTCAAGGCTTCGTAAAGCTGAAAATCCTGCATAGCCAGCTGGTCGCTCGTTTTGGCAGTAGACAACGCTTCCAGAGTGGGCGCGGTGTTGGACAAATGCCCTTGCAGGCTCGCTTCCGTGAGGTTTTCATCGGCGTCTGCGGCAGCATTCACTTTGAATTCCGGCAGCACGACATCCGGCTTGATACCTTCCGCCTGGATGGAATGGCCTGAAGGCGTGTAATACAAGGAGGTGGTAAGTTTGATGGCAGCGCCTTCCGGCAGCGGGATTACCGTTTGCACCGAACCCTTGCCGAAGGTTTGGGTACCGAGGATCAGGGCACGATGATTATCCTGCAGCGCGCCCGCAGTGATCTCCGCCGCCGACGCGGTACCACCATTCACCAACACCACCAGCGGTGCGCCCGCGAGTATGTCGCCGGGCGTGGCGCGGCGCACGAAATTAGAATCCGGCGCGCGGCCTTTCGCCGAGACGATTGTGCCGCTGTTTAAAAACGCGTCGGATACCGCCACCGCTGCATCCACCAGGCCGCCAGGGTTGTTGCGCAGATCCAGGATCAAGCCCTTGAGCGGAGCCTTGTTGGTTCTGGCAAGCGTTTTCACCGCTTTTGTCACGCCGTCACCGGTATCCTCGCTGAACTGGCTGATGCGCACGTATCCATAACCCGGCGCCAACAACCGGCTACGCACGCTCGCTACGTGCACTTCGGCGCGCGTCATCGTGAACTCGAGCGGCTTGGCTGCGCCACGGCGCAGAATGGTGAGTGTCACTTTGGTACCGTTTGCTCCGCGCATGAGCGCCACCGCTTGATCCAGGCT
>JBOIBD010000433.1:0-1028 GCA_050739415.1 Gammaproteobacteria bacterium
GGCTCCATGGTGACCGCCAACATGATGCCGGAAAGCATGGACGAATTCACGCAGCTCGATACTTATTCCAAGATCTTCCAGCCTCCGCCGGTGAAGTTCAATGATCTGAAGGACGCGGTGACGCACCGGATTGTTGACAACGTTCTGCCGTTTCGCGTCCTCACGGATTACGTTCGCCTGACCGCCGGTATGGATCTGGTTCCGATCACCGTGCAGGTGGCCAACAAGAGCCTGGAATTTGAAAATAAGAACGGCGTAATGCAAGCCACCATGGACATTTACGCCCAGTTGTCAACGCTGAGCGGGAGGGTTGCCACGACGTTCGAGAAGGAGTTGGTGGCAGACGTACCCCAGGATGATTTTTCATCCTATTCAACTCATCAGCAAATTTATCAACAGATTTTGCCCCTGCACCCCGGCCGCTATAAGCTGACGCTCGTCCTCAAAGACGATAACAGCGGACATATGGGCACGACGTCAATTGGCATCATCGTCCCGGAATACCCGGACGGCGAATTGAAAGACAGCTCGCTTATATTGGCCGATCTCATTCAGAAGGTTCCCACGACGGATGTTGGCACTGGGCAGTTTATTATTGGAGGCACCAAGGTTCGGCCCAAGCTCGGCGCGGTATTCTCACGGAATCAGCAACTCGGCATCTACATGCAGGTTTATAACCTCGGGTTGAATCCTCAGACCCATCGGCCCAACGCGAATATCCAGTATCAACTCTTGAAGAACGGCAAGCCTGTTTTCTCGAGCACGCAGAACGCCGCCGAAATTAAGAACGCATCCAGCCAAGTGACCATTCAAAAGTACATGCCCCTGGAGCCACTGTCGCCAGGCGAGTATACAATGGCGATTAAAGTAACCGACAACATCAAAGATAAGTCGATCGATTCCTCGGCGCCCTTTACCGTCACCGCAAGCGCCGCCGAGCTTAAGAGCGCATCCACCCAAGCGACCATTCAAACGAGCAATAGATAAGGCCGCGTAACAGCCGTCAGCGGTCAGCAAGAAATGCAGTC
>JBOIBD010000434.1:0-1025 GCA_050739415.1 Gammaproteobacteria bacterium
CTCGACAATTCTCAACCAATATGACATTACGGTTAATTACGGCGGGACGCGCCTGTCACTCGATCTCTGGATATTGCTTCTGTCGGGTAGTGGCGGGGGCAGAGGCACTGCGTTACATACGCTCGACACGATCATCGGAACCCAGAACATCATTACGGGCTTTGCGTGGGGCAGCGGAATCCCTTTTAAGCAGAAACTAGGGCCTGTTCACACTATCGTAGCGCCTCGATGATGAATGCAAAGTAGATGAAGGCCAGAAACACAACATCGAGTTTCTCGAAACGTGAAAAAATGCGGCGGAACCCTTTCAAACGTCGAAAAAGGCGCTCCACTTGGTTCCGCTTCTTGTAGAGTTCGCGATCGTACTCCCACGGTTCGCGCCGGTTCGATTTGGGTGGAACCACCGGAATCATGTTCAGCTCCAGCACCAACTGCCTGGTTTCATCGCTTTCGTAGGCCCGATCCATCACCAGCGGGACTTCGACGGGCAGCGGACCTAACTCCAGCAGCAGTTGCCGACCCACCGGATCATCGTGTGCTTCCCCCGGCGACAAGCAAAAGATTATGGCCGTGCGAGCATTCGCGGCAACCAGATGAATCTTGGTGTTCCATCCACCGCGCGATTTCCCGATGGCTTGTGGTCCGTTTTTTTTAAAGCCCCGGTGCCGTCGGGGTGCACTTTCACCGAGGTCGAGTCCAAACTGAAAGCTTCGATCTTGATGCGCAGAATCTGTTCTTGCTGCAGTTTGGCAAACACCTGATCTAAGACACCTTTCTTGGCCCAACGATTCATGCGCACATAGATGCTGTGCCAGTTGCCAAACCGCTTGGGCAATCCGCGCCACTTACATCCGTGCTCGGCCACGTAGAGGATTGCGTTCAGCAAGACCAAATTCTCATGACGCACATTGCCGCGCTGCACCGGCAAGCAATCTTGAATGCGCTCATACTGCTCGGCAGTGATTTCCATGCCTGCATCTTACTCGCCCATTGTTGACGTAGTGTGAACACGCCCTAGCTCAGAC
>JBOIBD010000435.1:0-1024 GCA_050739415.1 Gammaproteobacteria bacterium
GGTCAAACAGATCATCGTTTTCGAGATGGACGAGCAGGGGCGGATGAAGAAAGGGACCCAGCCGATCTTCGATGGGACGTTTCAGGGCCCCGATGAAATCATGGAGGTGCTGGCCATGCGTTTGCATCAGGCGGGGGCGGCGCAGGCGGATGTGGTGGCCTTTCGCTGCGACGGTGCCCCGTGGATCTGGGATCGGCTGGCGTGGGTGCAGAAGCGTTTGCAGTTGAGTGACAAGCAGGTGTCACTTGGGCTGGACTGGTGTCATGCCATTCACCACGTCAGCCTGGCTTTGGAGGCGGTGCTCAAGGGGGCCGAGCGCAAGCGGGTGTACAAGAAAATGCGCAAATGGCTCAAGGCAAGTCGCTGGCAAAAAGTGGTGGACGAGCTGACCGAACGGGCGACGGCGGCGCAGTTGCCGGAGAAAGCCAAAGTGTGGACGGAGATTGCCTATGTGGGCCATCATGGGGAGGCGGGGCACATGGAATACGCGACCTATAGGCGGCGCGGCTTGCCGGTGGGCAGCGGCGCGATCGAGAGCGCGATACGGCGTGTGATCAACCTGCGCCTGAAGGGCAACAGCGTCTTTTGGGAGGAGGGCAATGCCGAAGGGATGCTGCAGATACGAGGCTTGGTGCTGAGCGAGCGCTGGAACGACACGTTCGCCAAGATCACCGCCAGCCTGGCCACCGACCGCCGCCTGGACTGGCACTGGCAGTCGCCGGATATGACAGCAAAATTGAAGGCGTCAGCTGCTGCCTCGCCACCGATACCGCAACCTTCAACGGCGCAGGCAAGTTACGACGCTGCTGCTTGATCACTTTATGGGCACGGACCCACATCCATGTGCCTTGCCGGGTTTGTCCTGACTGCGCGTCGCCGCTTTTGGAACTGGACCAAACCACACAGTTCCAAACCGACTTGCCGCCCATTGTGCCGATCATCACGAAGTTTACCATCGAGACCGGCTATTGTCCGTGCTGCCGGCACCGTGTGCAAGGCCGCCATCCGGAGCAGACTTCCAATG
>JBOIBD010000436.1:0-1021 GCA_050739415.1 Gammaproteobacteria bacterium
ACGCTCGAGAGGGTTCGCCTTCGCCGTCACCTGCTGCCCGTGTAGTGCGTTGATGACGGGGGAACAATGACATGAGGAGATAACGCTTAACTTCTCTTCGCATCTACAGCCCTACAGCGTTGCATAGGACAAGGCCACGGAGAGCAACCGCTCTCCGTGGCTTTCTTTGTTTACTGGCAGGGTGAATGGGTTAGGAATGCGATTTACCCTACCGTGGGGCGGACGGGGGGCGGACAACGGCACACGAACATGAATGATGTAGAATGATAGAATATATCTAACATCACAAATCAAATAAATATATATTTATTTATTTCCCGTATGGAGACGATGTATAAATATGGATATATTTAATTGTTTAATTGAGGAGAGAATATGACAGACGAATTGCATTCGTGTTTAATTCATCAGTTTGGGCTAGTTGTTAATTCCACAGTCGCAAAACATAGGAGGTCGAACCCTAATCTCGTTAGCGGGGATGAGTACCTAACAGTACAGCGCGGCTTCAGATGACGCATCTACGCCGCCGTTTCTTGTGGGACTTCGTCGCTTGCTCGTTTCGCCGCTGGTGATAACCAATGACTTCGCTCAGATGCTGCATTGCCGGAACCCGTCGCCGACGACGCAACACCGTCGCGCACCGCTGGTTTAACGCCCGGCACACCTGCTCCGCTGTCACACGCGGATTTTTCCCCCCGCAACCGCTCCGTTTGAGTGGCCACAAAACCCAACACCACCAACGCCAACATCAGGTGTCGCATCAGTCCCGTGTAGTCCCGCCCCTCATAATGCATCAAGCCCGCCTCCTGCTTGGCCAGACGGAAACTGTGCTCGACATTCCAGCGGCAAAAAGCCACCGCCAACAACTGCGCCACTGCGGTGCTCACCGCATTGCTCAGAAAGTATTTGACCTCCGCCGTCGCCTCGTTAATAGCCACGATCAGCAGGTGCTCCCGACCGGCCAGCCACACCTTTGCCGTGCTCGCTCGCCACACCGAGTCCTGCACCGTCCGATGCGCCA
>JBOIBD010000437.1:0-1020 GCA_050739415.1 Gammaproteobacteria bacterium
GATTGCAAGAGCCCGAGGGGATGGGTGTTTTTCCGGCAGCTTTTCGGGCGCAGTTTGTCGTTATTCTGTGTCGATTTTTGTCTGTGGAGTCTGTTGTTCCGGCCTGCGCAGACACTACGCCCCCAGGGGGGCCAGCCGTTTGCGGTGCAAGTAGAGGTTGCCCAACGCGAAGTTCACGCACAGCCGATTGTGGTTCTTCGCCAGGCCGCGGTATCGCGTCTTGTCGAACCCGAAGATGCGCTTCAGGATGCGGAAGGGATGTTCCACCTTCGCTCTGACTCTTGACTTCACTCGGTTCTTCCTGCGCTGGCTCTCGTCCACATAATCCTTGTATCTTGTCCGGCGGCAGGTCATGTCCTGCGCGTGCGGCGCAGCTTCGCGGATAGCCGCACCCTGCCCCTGATAGCCGCCGTCTCCCCACACCTTGCGCTCCTCGCCATGGAGTAAGTCGGGCAGCATATGCACGTCGGACACGCTGGCCGCCGTCGTGCACACCGAGTGCACAATGCCCTCTTTGCTATCCACTCCGATATGCGCCTTCAGACCGAAAAACCACTGCTTGCCCTTCCGCGTCTGATGCATCTCGGGATCGCGCTCCCCACTCCGGTTCTTGGTCGACGAAGGCGCATGAATGATGGTCGCGTCCACAATCGTGCCGCTGGTGATGCGGATACCCTGCGCATCCAGATAATGGTTCACCGTATCCAGCATCGCGCCGCCCAACTCGTGCCTCTCCAGCAAATGACGGAAACGCAGAATCGTCGTCTCATCGGGTGCTGCAGCGCGACCCAGATCCACACCCACAAAGCGACGCAGCACCGGCGACTCGTACAAAGCTTCTTCCATACCGGGGTCACTCAGGTTGAACCACTGCTGCACGAAGTAAATCCGCAGCATGATCGACAACCCCACAGGCTGCCGCCCCTTGCCTGCCTTCGGGTAATACGGCTCCACCAACCCCAGCAGACGCGTCCACGGAACCACCCTGTTCATCTCGTCCAGAAATAGCTCCCGCTTGCT
>JBOIBD010000438.1:0-1018 GCA_050739415.1 Gammaproteobacteria bacterium
GCTTTATGGTCTGCAAAGATTATCGTACACAGTCGGTGACACTTGGCAGGAACCGTGGTGGCCGGCGCGCATGGGTAGCTTGTTCAAACGCATAGGCTATTCCAATCAGCGTTGGCTCACTCCATTTACCTGCGAAGAAGCTGACGCCGACCGGCAGGCAATGTACGAAGCCGGCAGGTACAGTGATGTCCGGATAGCCGGCGACGGCGGAGGGCGAGGCGCTGGATTCAGCATTGCGGTCACCATTTACCAGGTCGGTGCCCCAGGCGGGTATCGTGGTGGGCGCGAGCAGTGCATCCAGCTTATATTTCTGCATCGCCGCATCAATGCCTTCAGGTCCGGCAAGGCGTCTGGCGTTTGTACGAGCAGCGAGGTAGGCCTTGTCGATGAGCGGGCCTTTTGCTTCGGCTTGCAAGAATAAGTCCTGGCCAAACCACGGCATCTCTTGTGCGGCGTGGGTTTTGTCGTATGCAATCAAGTCGGCGAGACTATGTATTGCCAGTCCCTTGCGGATTGCAAGGTAGGCATTGAGGTCGTGTTTGAATTCGTACAGCAGCACGGTCATTTCGTCCTTGCTGTAATCGTTCAGGTGCGGAATCTCGACTGGGTCAATCACGACAGCACCTCTGGCTCTCAGGACCGCGATGGCGTGATCCAGGATGTGATCCACGTTGGGATCATAACCGGCCAGCGCGCGCACCACGCCGATACGTTTGCCTTTCAGAGCACCGGCATTGAGGAAGAGGGTGTAGTCGGTGGCGTGCTTGTAAGCATCGGCGGTGGCGGGATCGCGCGGATCGGTGCCGGCGATGACAGTCAGTACCGCGGCGGCATCCGCCACGCTGCGCGCGATGGGGCCGGCGGTGTCCTGGCTGTAGCTGATGGGGATGATGCCGGCACGGCTGACCAGACCGACCGTGGGTTTGATGCCGACCACGCCATTGACGGCCGATGGACAGACGATGGAGCCGTCGGTTTCCGTGCCGATAGCGACGGTAGCGAAGCCCGCGGCCACGGC
>JBOIBD010000439.1:0-1005 GCA_050739415.1 Gammaproteobacteria bacterium
GCCAAGGCTGGTGGTCGTGAAATACAAGCCGCTGGCGTCGACAATTTCCTGGAACGTATCCTGCAGGCCAAAGCGTTGGATTTCCACGCCGGCCCACAGTACGGGAAGCGTTGCGGCTTCGATCTGGCTCCACGCTGCGCCGACAGCGGCAGCCAGGGAATCCGCATCACTCGGAGTTGGCGATGGCGTTAAGTTCACGGTGGGCTCGGAACACGAAAGAGTCCAAACATTGCTTAACACCTCAATGTAAATGGGCCGACGGTGCGTCAGCAGGGCCGTGATTGCGCTGTCGATCTGCATCGGGGCCGTCGCCGCGTTCCGCACGATCTCCGACGCTACCGTCACATTCCGGAACACGATCTGGTCTGCCCGGAGGTTACCGGTGCTGTGGTGGAAAAGAATCTCTTCGCGGCGCTCGAGTCTGCGGTCAGCGGCGCTGGGGCTGGCAGAAATCACGGCGACGGGCACACGCTCCACGAACGATCCCGCCACGCAGTTCAGCAGGCTGAACGATCCAACGCCGTACTGGACGCATGCGGCCCCTATACCCTTGTACCGGGCGTAGCCATCGGCAGCGTACCCAGCGCCAAGCTCGTTGATGGTAGGGATACGTGTGATTCCCGGTGTAGCGTCAAGGGTCGCCAGAAACGGCGAGGCATAGTCACCCGGCACGGCAAAGAGGTGTTCCAGCCCGGCCTGCTTCAGGCGCGTAATTAAGTATCCGGCGACGGTCATCATACGGGATCAACCTTCCTGAATCGCCTTGAGGCAGTTCGGGGTCACGGCATCCAGATCCTTCTTGGCATCCGTGCACTCGACGCAGCCTTCCAGATCACCGCAGCCTGGGCACGGATTGGGCAGGAAAGAATATTCCTTATCGGACAACCATGATGGCCATTTCAGACCGAAGAACTGCTGAAGCGTCGACTCGGCCGTGTCCAGCGCGCCTTCAACCCATCCCTGATTGTAGGAGTATGCCTCGCCCACGATGTAGATATCTTGGTC
>JBOIBD010000440.1:0-1004 GCA_050739415.1 Gammaproteobacteria bacterium
TCATGGTACCGTTGCGTTTGTAGTCGTGTGTCATCGTGCCGCAGCGTCCTTTCTTCAGCGGCAGCCCCGGCTGAGTGCGATCAAGTGCTTGAATCTGGCTCTTTTCATCCAGGCACAGCACCAGAGCCTTGTCGGGTGGGTTCAAATACAGTCCCACCACATCGGTCAGCTTCTCCAGAAAATGCGTATCCCGCGACAGCTTGAAGGTGCGACTCAAGTGCGGCTTCAGGTTGTGCAGTTGCCAGAGCCGATTGATCGTGTTCCTGCTGACTCCCTGCGTTGCGGCCATGAGCCGACAGCTCCAATGAGTCATGCCTTCCGGCTTGCTCTGCAAGGTCGCCTGAATGATCTGGTCTCGTTTGCCTTGGTCGAACTGCGGCTTGCGGCCTCGACCGGGGGCAATCTTCCACACCTCCTCAATGCCACCCTGGTGCACTCGCTTACGCCACAACTGCACTGTAGGCCGGCTCACGCCAAGTTCCTGCGCGATCGACACGTTGTCATCACCCGCCAGCGCGGCCAGCACGATACGGCAGCGCAACGCTACCTGTTGCGGAGTGCCTTGGGCAGACTCCCACTGGTGCAGTTGCGCCCGCTCGCCCGCGGGCAATTTAATCGCCAAGCCCTCGTTCGACATGAACGAGATCATAGCAATGCCCGGATACGTTGTAAAGCTATTTGAGGGACACTACACTAGGTTCAAGTGAAAGCTCTGGAACGATAAAGAATCGCCGCCCGATTCCCTGCCTGTCCCAGCCAGCAGGCACAGGAAGCCTATTTATATTCGTTACACCCGTAAGACGTTCCAAGTCACCACCAGCGCCTAGCGTCGCCGATAAAAAGATACGTTGCTTCGCGGAAACGAACGGACTGTGGGTCCAGCTAGGTGGGATCAACGGTCGGATGTATAGTTCCTGAGCTGTTACGTACAGATGGCAAGCAGTTAGATGTTCACGCAATAGTTGCCAAGGAAACCGTAGCTTGGAATCTTGATCGCTATGAGC